>CAZCRJ010000171.1:0-6195 GCA_964501015.1 uncultured Roseivirgaceae bacterium
ATATCGATGTAAACTATGGATCGACAACAGTGACCTGAAAGTAAGGGGTTATTGGGGTCCTGGTTGGAGAACTCAAACCTGGAAAAGGGTAAATTAACAGGAAAAATCAACGTTTTGCCTATAAAACATTACATTAGCAAATTAAGGAAAGGTTACCCTACTACAACTGATGGTATATAGGACAAGTGTTTCCAGTGAAAAAGAGTTATTCGAGCGCATCTGTAAGGGTGACGAGAAGGCACTTGAACATCTTTATACAAAGTACTACAGAATGATGACCAAATTAGTCATCAATAATAGTGGTACAGAAGATGAAGCACGGGATATTTATCAGGATGCCTTGATTGTATTCTGGCAGAAAGCAACATCGGGGAAGCTGGTGTTAACATCGAAAATCAGTACCTATATCTACAGCATTTGTCAGAACTTGTGGAGAAAGGAGTTGGATCGAAAAAAAAGACTTTCCAATGAATCAAAAGATATTTCGATAACTATTGACGATGAATCGGAAGAACGCAACAGAATAATTAATCAATGCCTGCAGCGGTTGGACGAACAATGTAAACAAGTGTTAATGTATTACTACTTTGAGGAAATGTCCATGCAGGATATTGCTGATAAACTAGGATTCGCGAACACGGATACCACTAAAACAAAGAAGTATAAGTGCAAAAAAAAGCTGGATGAACTGGTTAAATCACTGTATACTGAACACGATTTTTTAGATTAAGCTATGGCCTTAGATAAAGATTTGGAATTACTGGACCACTACTTGGCAAATCGACTGAGTGAGCAGGAACGGGTTGAATTTGAACGGAAACTGGAAGCCGATCCTGAACTAAAAAAAGAGCTTTCGTTTCAGCAACAGTTAGTCGATGGCCTCAGAAATGCCCGTGCAGCAGAACTTAAGACCATGTTTAATAACATCCCGGTTCCGCCTTATGTGAGCCAGGGTGCAATAACCACCAAAATTATAGCATCGTTGATGGCTGCAGGCATTATTGCCAGTGGCATTTATTATCTGATAACACATGATGAACCATCAGAAGTAATCGTAATTGAGCAACCTAAACAATTTAGTGATAAGGGTATAGTGCGTAGTGAATCAGTTGAAGATACTGCTACTAATATAGTAACTCCAATCATCCCAGAGACTACCGATACGAAAGAGAATACGGATACAAAAGAGAATACAGAATCCCATCTCAGAAAAACTGATAAATCAGCATCATCACCAGTACCCATAGATGCCACCTTAAAACGAGA
This sequence comes from uncultured Roseivirgaceae bacterium, assembly GCA_964501015.1. Taxonomy (GTDB): domain Bacteria; phylum Bacteroidota; class Bacteroidia; order Cytophagales; family Cyclobacteriaceae; genus UBA2336. Next base: position 1,267 of record CAZCRJ010000171.1, read on the forward strand.
GCGAGAGTTGGTGAAAGTAGTATCATCAACATTCGTAACATCTTCCACAGAAGTAGTAACCGATAATTCGTTGCTGAACTATACCTTTCATTATGCCTTCAAGAGCAAGAAATTGATGTTGTATGGCTCTTTTGAGCAAAGTCAATATCAGATTTTAGAGTTCATTACAGCTGACGAACATGTTTTTTTCCTGAATTATAAAGGCAATTATTACCTGTTGGATGACAAGAACAACACCCCTACTCCACTGATGCCCATAAAAGATCCTCAACTTTTAAAGCAACTAAAGGAGTTCCGGTCAAGGTAAAAGGGTTTAAGCATAAGAAAAAGCCTCCTCGAAATTTCAGGAGGCTTTTTTAATTCCTAAATTTGAGGCTTATGCACAAACCGAATAGCAAGAAGAAACTAGGTAATTATCCATCATTGGGTGTAATAGCCAGTATAACTCTCGCTTTATTTGTTACCGGAATTATCGGTATACTAATCATTTATTCCCAGGAGCTGGAACGGCTGGTTCGAGAAAATGTACGGATGCAAGTCTATCTGAAAAATGGACTTACTGAAACGCAGCGTTTACAGGTAGAAAAAAGCATCGAAGCCCTGCCCTATCTGAATAACAAACAAGCTATTCAATTTGTCTCAAAAACTGAAGCTGCTGAAAAGTTCATTGCTGAAACCGGAGAAGATTTCAACGAGTTCCTTGGTGAGAATCCATTGCATGATGCCTATCTGGTAACCATTGATCCGGCCTTTCAATCAGCAGAAGAATTGAAAAAAGTTCAGGATGAAATAAAAAAAATCAACGGTGTATACCAGGTCTTTTATGTCGAAGGATTAATTGAGTCCATTAACCAGAATGTTACCCGTGTGGGATTGGTGCTTGCAGGAATTGTTGGGATTCTTTTGGTCACTGTAGTTCTGCTGATTAATAACACCATTCGACTTGCCCTTTTTTCTCAACGTTTTTTAATTCGAAGCATGCAACTTGTTGGAGCGAAACGGTGGTTTATAAAAGGGCCATTTTTACTTCGGGCACTGGTCTACGGACTTTTCGCTGGATTGTTAGCCTCTGGCGGACTATGGGTATTGCTTCGCTATGCAAACTCCAAAATTGAAGACCTTAGCCTGCTCATGAATACTGAAAACCTGTTGTTACTCATGATGGCATTGTTGGTGATAGGAATGTTGGTTGCCGTTATAAGTACCTATTTTTCCATCCGTAAATATTTAAAAATGTCACTTGATGAATTATACTAATCACTATGGAAAGTAAACTTCCCTTCACTAAAAAGAATTACCAACTGATGATCATTGGAGTCATAACGTTGATTATTGGTTTTGTAATAATGTCAATGGATAAAAAAGATTACGGGTTTGGATTTTTAGGTCTGACATTAGGACCTGTTATTGTAATGACCGGCTTTATTATTGAAATCGTTGCCATTCTCTATCGTCCCGGACAAAACAAATAAGTGGCCGCTAACAGGTTAACAGGTTACCTAACATGTCCATACTGGAATCCATTCTTCTTGCTATCATTGAAGGGTTAACAGAGTTTCTGCCCGTCTCTTCAACCGGTCATATTATTATAGGTTCCTCCCTAATGGGTATTTCCAAAGATCCCTTTACAAAGGTTTTTACTGTCTCTATACAATTTGGCGCTATCCTTTCTGTAGTGGCATTGTACTGGCGAAAGTTTCTCCAATCAACCCACTTTTACTATAAGCTCTTTGTTGGCTTCTTACCAGCTGCTGTAGTAGGACTTCTGTTTGAGACCTATATCGATTTTTTACTGGAACGTATTGAAGTTGTTGGCTTTATGTTGATCATTGGAGGAATTATTTTCCTGTTTATCGATAAACTCTTCCAGTCCAATGAAGAGAACTTTGACCAACGAATTACCTACATGGTAGCGTTGAAAATCGGATTTTTTCAGTGTCTTGCCATGCTTCCGGGTGTCTCACGATCCGCAGCTACCATCATCGGAGGTCTTACATCAAACCTGAATAAAAAAACAGCAGCTGAATTTTCATTTTTTCTGGCTGTACCAACCATGTTCGCGGCTTCCGGATACAAAATGATTTCGTATTTACGTGACGGTCAAACCTTCAGTCCCTCAGAAATCAATATGCTCATTATCGGAAATATTGCCTCTTTTATTGTTGCGATGATTGCTATAAAATCATTTATAACCTTCTTAACCCGGTATGGATTTAAAGTCTTTGGGTATTACCGGATTGTACTGGGTACAATACTACTCATCCTGTATTATTTAGGTATTGACATGGCAATAGTGTAATGGAACATGAACCCCAACATGACAGAATCCTGCTGATTGACAAGCCCTATACCTGGACTTCCTTTGATGTCGTTAATAAACTCAGGTATATCCTTAAAATGAAAAAAATCGGGCATGCCGGAACACTGGATCCGCTAGCCACAGGATTACTCATTATCTGTACCGGAAAAATGACCAAACGTATTGAAGCGTTTATGGGTATGGAGAAAGAATACATGGGTACAATGGTATTGGGTCAGACCACCCCATCCCATGATCTTGAAACCGAATTATCTGAGAAAACCGATGTCAGCCATGTGTCGGAGGAGTTGATTTATCAAGCTGCCCGTCAACTGACTGGCAAAATTCTTCAAATACCTCCCGTGCATTCCGCTATTAAAATTGGGGGAAAACGGGCTTACGCTTTTGCCCGAAAAGGTAAGGATCTGGAATTAAAATCCAGAGAAGTTGAGGTTATTGAGTTTGAAATCACTGCTGTTAAGCTCCCTGAAATCACGTTCCGGATTGTCTGCTCAAAAGGAACATACATCCGAAGCCTGGTACGGGATATGGGAAACGCGCTTGGTGTTGGTGCGTATCTTTCCCAACTTTGTCGCACCCGCATTGGGCCTTTTTCACTTGAAAAAAGCCTGCGACTGGAAGACGTAACGCCATGAAAATTTACTATAGCCTGGATGATTTTACAAAGTTGCCGAATGCCATTGTTACCAGTGGCACGTTTGATGGTGTACACATCGGGCATCAAAAAATTATTTCACGGCTGAAAGAAGTAGCGGAAAAAACGAATGGCGAAACGGTTCTGCTAACCTTTTGGCCTCATCCCCGGCTCGTGCTCTACCCGGAAGAAACAACTTTAAAACTGCTCAATACATTCGAAGAAAAGACCGAGTTGTTAAAAGAACAAGGTATCGATCACCTTATCCGCATAGCGTTTACCAAGGAGTTCTCCAACCTTTCTTCCGAAGAATTCATCCTTGACATATTGGTCAATATTATTGGGACCAAAAAGCTTGTTATCGGGTATGACCACCGGTTTGGTCACAACCGTGAGGGAAGTTTTGATGAGCTGAAAAAAAATGGACCACGCTACGGATTTGATGTAGAGGAAATTCCGCGTCAGGATATCGATCAGGTAGCAGTGAGCTCAAGCAAAATACGTAAAGCATTGGAATCTGGCGATATCAGTACCGCAAACCATTTTCTGGGCAGGCCCTTCAGGCTTACCGGAAGAGTAATAAAAGGTGACAAGCTGGGGCGCTTAATAGGATTTCCAACAGCCAATATAGAGATTGACTCAACCCATAAGATGATTCCCTGCGATGGTATTTATGCCACCACCATTACCTATGAAAACACAACTTATTGGGGCATGCTTTATATTGGTAACCGGCCCACGGTGGGTGGCGGCCGGCACTCCATTGAAGTAAATGTTTTTGATTTCGAAAAAGAAATTTATGGTGATGCGATAACCCTTCATATCCACCAACTGATACGAAACGATTCCGAATTTGTCGATCTGGAAGCATTGAAAATCGAATTGACTAATGACAAACGAAAAAGCATAGAAATTCTCAAGCAACTCTCGCTATAACAAAACGATGGAAGATCCGGCAACTATTCTGTGGACACCAACCGAAGAGTTTAAGAAGAACAGTAACCTCTTTCACTTCCTGCAATGGGTAAATAAAAAAAGAACAAATGACTTTACTACCTATGATGATTTATGGGAATGGTCAACCAATAACTTGTCTGAATTCTGGTTAAGCATTTGGGAGTATTTCGACATTCAAGCGGATGGAGAAATCGAATCCATTCTGTACGGTAACGCGATGCCACACTATCAGTGGTTTAGCGGCACACGCTTGAACTATGCTGAACACATTTTCCAAAAGGCATCTAATCAACGGCCAGCACTACTTGTAGCCTCAGAAAACAATCCGGTAAACGCAATAAGCTGGCAAGAACTGGAAAATCAGGTATCCTCACTTCAACAATTTTTGCAACACCTTGGTGTAAAGGCCGGTGACCGCATAGCTGCCTACATGCCCAGTATACCGGAAGCAACGGTTGCATTTTTGGCAACCAACAGCCTTGGAGCAATTTGGTCAAGCTGCTCACCGGATTTTGGAACGAATGCTGTCATAGAACGGTTTGCGCAGATTGAACCGAAAGTATTAGTTGCAGTCGATCACTACACCTATAATGGGAAATCCTTTACTAAAAAGGATGTGATTGAGGCATTACATAAAGCATTACCTTCTCTCGAAAGAATAATTATTCTCTCTTCAAATAATGAACAGTTTACACTTTCAAAATCAGTAACCTGGGAGGAAGCATTACGTGCTACTCCGAAGAAACTACATTTTGTACGATTACCCTTCAGTCATCCCATGTGGATACTGTATTCTTCCGGAACTACCGGTCTGCCTAAAGCAATCACCCATAGCCATGGAGGCATCCTGCTCGAGCAGTTAAAATACCTGTGTTTTCATGGTAATATTAAGGAGGGTGATCGTTGCTTTTGGTACACCACTACGGGTTGGATGATGTGGAATCATATCCAGGGCAGTCTGCTTTGCGGTGGCGTTTTGGTTTTATATGACGGAAGTCCCTCCTACCCGGACATGACA
>CAZCRJ010000172.1:0-6175 GCA_964501015.1 uncultured Roseivirgaceae bacterium
AGGTGTATTGAAGTCCTATAATCTTAATTTCCGCACCCTACAGTATTTTAACTGGCGCTATTCCTGGCATAAAGCAGGTTGGTTTGTTAAAACAGATCTCTATGGTAGCGAACCTTTTAATGTGATTCAAACTGATGATGCAAGTCAAACGGATAATGTTCCACTTACGGTCAGACCACTTTCCGAAGCCGAGTATGTATTGGAATGTAGTAAAAAGATAAAGATTAATGGAAAAGAACACGAGATCAACATTGAAGAGAAGATACAATTTGGGGAGTTATTCAAAAACCAATATTTCCAGTTTGCGCTGGAGTTAAAACCGGAATTTCCTGTTACTGCTGGGGAAGAATACATATTGACGTTTAATAACATTAACCTCATGGCCCTTAAGTATAAGGAAAAGCTGGAGGTAAAACCTGCGGATGCAGCTGAAAATTCGAATTTGATAAACGTAGAGCTCGTGACCAGCCAACTGGCCAGAGATGTGGATTATCTAAATCAACTCGGAAAAATTTACATACAATTTGGCCTTGATGAAAAAAATCGGATGGCTAATAATACCATTAAATTCATTGATGATCAGATTACGGGAGTAGACCGCTCCCTTCAGTTAGCCGGTGATCAGTTTTCAAGTTTCAGATCCAGAAACCGAACAGTAGATCTGGGGCAGGAGGCAACCTCAGTGGTAGATAAAATGAAGGCTATTGAAATGGAACGATCTGCGCTGGAAATGAAACTGGATTATTATAATAACCTTAAGTTTTATTTGGATAATCGGGATCAGAATAAAGATCTGGTAGCGCCATCTATAGTTGGTGTTACCGATGATGCCTTAAGCACAAAAGTACTGCGATTAAATGAGTTGTATACAAAACGTGAGGTTTTGTCCTACACTGCTCAAGAACGAAATCCCATATTAATTCAGTTAAATAGCGAGATCAGTTATACACAGAAGACGTTACGTGAAAATGTGGATAACCTGATATCAAATACCAAGGTAGAAATACAAAATCTGAATGAGCGTCAGCGAACTGTAAATTCCGAACTCTCGAAACTTCCTAAAACCGAGCAGGATCTTATTGGAATTAAGAGAACGTTCGATTTAAATAATGAATTGTATACGTTTTTACTGCAGCGGAGAGCGGAGGCAGAAATTGCCAAAGCTTCCAACAATCCCGATGCACAAATACTTGATCCGACCGATAATGAAATAGCCAAGCATTTGGGTCCTTTTCTGGCATTAAATTTAATCATCGGTTTAGTGGCAGGACTGATCGTTGCGTTTGGTTTTGTAGTGATCAAGGAATTTGTAAGTGAAGCACTCACCGATGTTGATGATATAACTACACGCCTTGATGTAGCAGTAATCGGAACAATAGGGATCAATAAATATAATACAGAAACACCTGTTCATAGTTATCCAAAATCAGCATTAACAGAATCGTTTAGAGGCTTGCGTGTAAACCTGGCTCATTTTATGAAGTCCAGTGATGAAAAAGTACTAGGAGTTCATTCTTACCTATCCGGAGAGGGTAAGACATTTGTAGCCGTGAATCTTTCGATCATTCTTGCCATGAGCGATAAAAAGGTGCTTATTGTGGATGCCGATTTACGGAAACCCAGACTACATAAAATTGTTGGCATTGAGAATGAAGTGGGGTTGAGTAATTATCTGAAGGGTACCATCGCCATCGAAAGTTTAATTCGACCAACAACCATTAAGAATTTAGATATGATTTCAGCAGGCGGAACATTTTACAACTCTGCCGAATTACTGGACAGTGGAAAAATCAAAACCTTTATTGATGAAGTTCGTCCATTGTATGATTTTGTAATCATTGATAATTCGCCCTATGGAATAGTTTACGACCCCATGCTGGTGGGTGCCAATACCGATTTTAATCTCGTTCTGTTGCGCTTAAATTACAGCAAAAAGGATGAAATAGCCGCCATTAATAAACTTGGCCGCGAGGGACTTATCAAAAAGGTGATGGTTGCAGTGAACAGTGTTAAGCAAAATTCCGGAAGCGGGTATTACACAGAGGATAAGCGGGGCAACGATCGAAATCCAGGAAAGCGCAAAGCAAAAATTTCCGATAACGAAAAAGGTGAGGATAGTGCAAATGTCAGGGAATCATTGCCAGTTATCGATAAACATCAAGAACTGTCCAGTGTTCAATCGATTGGTAAACTTAGTCCTCAGAAATAGTAAATATTTTTTTTGAACATTTCTGTAGTCAGTCTATTCATCTGAACGTTCCAGATATTCCTTAATATGTTGTGAAAGCAACTTGCCAGTATTATGCCAGGTATAGTTTTGGCTGGCAATCTGATAAGATCGTTCTCCAAATGTTTCACATTTCACTGGATCATTAAGTAAGGTAATGAGGGCATCGGCATATGCCCGGGCAGTAAATCCAACCCGGTAACCATTTTCATTATTTATTATTAATTCGGGGGTAGCCCCAACGGAATTAGTAACAATTGGCAAACGGTTAAGCATGGCTTCGATGAAGACTATTCCAAAAGGCTCCCGTTTAGTTGGCAAACAAAATACGGAAGCCTGATTATAAAACTCGCCTAATTTTTCAACTGGGGTTTCTTCAATGATGGTACAGTTTTGTAACGAAAGATCGGGTTTGGATCCAATAATTGTTAAACTAACATCAGGAATTTCTTTTTGAACAAGCTTGAACGCTTCAACTAATAGCGGGCCTCCTTTACGTTCCCAATCCTTACCCACAAAGAGAATGTTTTTCCTCGCATATTTACCCCGATTGATACTCTCAATTGTTCTTGCATTATTTCCTGCATAGACCAATTTAATCTTATCAGCAGCGATTCCATATTGTTGCATAAGAGACTCTTTAATGTTATTTGACATGACAAAGAGCAAAGAAGCATTTTGATACACAGAACGCTCCATTTCAACAAACCTGGGTGAGCACAAATATTTTTTTGGATTAATAAAGGGGTAATTAAGGTTATTTAAATTAGTGTGATCGGTGTAAATGAAATTAGGAGTTTTTTGACTGCTTCCGTCAAATAAACTCTGCGTTTGAAAAACAAATGCAAATTTGTTGCTTTTAAGTCTTCGAACAATTTGACGATTAAAATACTTCATCATATAAGGAGTATGATAAAGATAGGTACGCCATGCAGTTATGCTTTTGTCCCCTTTTATAAAATCGTTGAAATACTCTTTGCCGACTGCTAGTGCACCCAAAATAAGCACTGGAATGTTTTTTCTTAATTCGGGTTTAAATTCAAGTTGTTCAATGGAGTGATCCGGAAAATGAAAATGAAGTTGTTTAACAAGAGACTGATTTATATTCGAGAAATCATCCAGTGTAATGAGTAGAATATTCCCCATAGGGTGTAATGATGAAGATGGTGCTTTAAGTCACCTCAAACTTATACACTTAATTCATAAAAGTTAGAATTAATTAGTTCGGTTTAAACAAAATTATTTACTGCCAGAGAATTACATAGTTATCCTTTTCTGTAGTTACCTTTGTAGTAGCGAGTATTAGCTTCAATTAGGCTATAAATTGTTTTTTGATTAATAATGACCCCTCAAATGAAGAAATTTTATCACTTTCTATTCAGCGTACTATTTTGTTTAACTTCGGTTACGATTACATATGCTCAGAATTCCGCAAGTTTTTTCTCCAGTAACCTCAGCGGGGCAGTAATTTCGAACCCAACCTCTTTGCAATTTGGCCCGGATGAGCGGCTTTATGTTGCTCAGCAGGATGGAACTATCAAGGTTTTTACCGTTCAAAAGTTTGAACGGAATGATTACCGGGTATTGGCTACTGAAACCATCCTGCTTGTAAAAAATATTCCTAATCATAACGATAATGGCGTTGTGAATTCTTCGGTTACTTCGCGCCAGATTACAGGGATCTTGGTAACTGGCACGGCAACGAACCCGGTGTTATATGTAAGCTCAAGTGATCCCCGAATTGGAGGAGGTGGAACCGGAGGAGACTTAAATCTTGATACGAATTCCGGAATTGTCTCAAAATTAATATGGAATGGAAGTTCGTGGAGCAAAATTGATGTAGTTATTGGGTTGCCCCGTTCAGAAGAGAATCACTCGGTTAATGGTATGCAATTGGATAAGGCAACCAATACACTTTATCTTGCTGTTGGTGGGAATACCAATGCAGGGGCCCCTTCTAATAATTTCGCCTTTCTTACAGAGTTTGCACTTTCTGCGGCCATTCTGAAAATTGACCTCACCAAAATTGAAAATGAATTCGGAGGCAGCTATATACTGCCCACCCTCGATGACCCAACCCGAGCCAATACAGGGCCCGGAGGATCGGATGTAAATGATCCGTTTGGTGGTAATGATGGGCTAAACCAGGCCAAACTGGTTATTGGTGGACCCGTTCAGATTCATTCACCCGGATACCGTAATGCCTACGATCTTGTGATTACCAAGACTCCCGGTAAGGAAGGAAGAATGTATACCATTGATAACGGCCCCAATGGTGGTTGGGGTGGCCACCCCGATCAGGAGGGAGCATTTGGCAATCCATTAACAACCAATGTTACAAACAATTATGTTGTTGGAGAGCCCGGGTCAACCGGACCAGGACCAAATGATGGCAAAGTAAATAACCTTGATAATTTACACTTAGTATCAAAGCCGGGAATGACGCCAATCTATGCAGGTCATCCCACACCTATTCGGGCTAATCCTGCAGGAGCGGGGTTATACTGGTTTGATAACACAACCGGGATTGCACATTTTGAACTTAGTCCTACGTCCGACTGGCCTCCCGTACCCCTTCAATTAGCCAATCCTGTAGAAGGAGATTACAGGAACCCTGGTGTAGATGATGGGGCATTATATACCTGGGGTGCATCAACCAATGGAATTGCTGAATATACTTCTGATAAGTTTTTTAATGGAGCCATGTTAGGTGATTTAGTGACCGCAAGTTTTGATGGATCAATTTATCGGATAAAACTTAATGAGGAGGGTACTGCGGTGCAATTCGTTGAATCCCTGGCTTCTGGTTTTGGCTCCATCCCGCTGGATGTAATTGCACAGGGAAAGGGTGACGTTTACGAAGGAACAATTTGGGTTGTCAATTATGCATCCAGCGATATTTCAGTTTTTGAACCAGAAGGTAATTGGCAGGAAGTATCTTCAATAGATTCCAGTGTTCCAATTCCAAGACATGAAAATGCTTTTGTTGAACTTAATGGCAAGTTGTACCTGCTTGGGGGAAGAGAGACTCCTACCATAAACATTTATGATCCTGAATTAAAAATCTGGACCACCGGGGGGAATCTGCCATTTACCATGCACCATTTTCAGGCGGTGACCTGGAATGGAAAAATTTATATAATGGGAGCATATAAAGGATTTTATTCAGATGGTAATGTGAATAATTCTGAATCACCTGTTGATAAGATTTATAGTTACGATCCAACAACCAATCAATGGACTGAAGGCGCTACTATTCCTCGTCCACGTGGTTCAGCCGGTGTAGTGGTGTATAATAATGAGTTCTATCTTATTTCAGGACTTACCAATGGCCATAAAGATGGCTGGGTAAATTGGGTAGATAAATATAATCCCGTATCCAATACATGGGAAGTATTAACTGGTGCACCACGTGAACGTGATCACTTTCATGCTGTGGAAATGAATGGAAAGATTTATCTGACGGGAGGAAGAAAGACTAATGCATTAGGAAGTGTATTTGGTGAAACAATTGCAGAAGTTGATGTGTATGATATTGCTACCGATACATGGGAAACACTACCGGCATCCTCTAATGTCATAACAAAACGTGCAGGAACATCAGCCGTTGTCTTTAATAATGAGTTGTATCTGATCGGAGGGGAATCGCTCACCCAAACGATTGCTCACAACGAGTGTGAAATTTTTAACCCTGAAACAAAGAAATGGCGTGTAGGTCCGGACTTGCTGGTTGGGCGACATGGAACAGGAGCAACAGTATATAATCAATCAATTTATACGGTAGCCGGTTCTTCCAACAGGGGAGGCGGACCAGCACTCAGTAGCATGGAGTCCTTCATATCTGCATCAACCTGTAGCGGAGATGATATGAATTTCGATTTGGATGATGATGGTGATTGTTATAGCAATGCTGATGAATCATTAAATGGAACAAACCCATGCTCACCG
>CAZCRJ010000173.1:0-6159 GCA_964501015.1 uncultured Roseivirgaceae bacterium
GATTTGCAGTATGCTCCAACCCCACTTCCTGTAAAGATTTCATCACCATGTCATCCAGTGTGGCCCGGTCAAAAATGCCCAGGTTGCGTTTTAACGGAAATTCTAAATTTTGCCGAATGCTCATGGAATCATACAGGGCGCTGCCCTGAAAGGAAAAGCCAACCTGCAAGCGGAGTTCATTGAGTTTCGCTTCGGATAAGGTGGGCACATCATATCCCAGAACTTTTATTTCGCCTTTATCAGCTTTTAGTAATCCCACCATGCATTTAATCAACACAGATTTTCCACTTCCTGACCGTCCGAGCACCACCAGGTTTTCCCGTTCAAATACGTCCAGGCTCACATCGTGGAGTACAGTCGTGTCGCCAAAACTTTTTTCAAGATGCTTAATCTCCACAACCTTTTTCAGGCCAGGTGTGCTGGTGTCGGTAACAGGTGAAGCCGTATCCATTACCGGACAAGGTTTAATCCCTGTAATACAATCAAATCAATAATGAAAATGAAAATCATGGAAACAACCACCGCACTATTGGCGGCTTTTCCCACACCAGTTGTTCCGTTTTCTGAATGATATCCTGCATAACTTCCGATAATGCCGATAGCAAAGCCAAACAAGGCCGCTTTTACTATGGAAGAGAAAATATCGATATAGTTAATAGCATTCGTTACTTCGTTAAAGAATAATTGAATGCCTGTATCATTAAAGGAGTTGACCATAAAATACGATCCCATCAAGGCCACGCCATCGGCATACATAACCAATACCGGCAACATTAGGGTAGCGGCAATAACCCGTGTTACCACCAGGTAGGAGAATGGACGCGTGCCGGATACTTCCATCGCATCAATTTGTTCCGTTACCTTCATGCTGCCTAACTCAGCACCAATATTGGACCCCAGTTTGCCGGCACAGATTAGCCCCGTAATTAAAGGCCCAAGGGAACGAATCACACCCTGGGAGACCATTGATGGCAACCACGACTCAGCACCAAAGGATGCCAAAGCGGGTTGGGATTGCTTGGTAAAAACAATTCCTGCCAGAAAACAGGTAAACGTAATCAGAAACAATGATTTGTTGCCGATAATAAAACATTGGTTTAGGATCTCACGCCATTCATAGGGAGGTATAGCAGCTCTTCTGAAAAAGGTAAGGATGAATTTATAAATATCGGCAACTTGAATAAGCAACTTAGTGAAGGCCATACTGAACGGTAATTTCATAAGTAGGTAGAAAATACATGCCAGACATTATGATGATTAATTCAGGCACACAAGGCTAAAGAGGTCAATTGGGATCAACCTTTCAGTATATTGTGTAGAGAATATTCTACAAGTAACCTGGTGAAGGATCCCCCTTGTAAGATGATGTCTGAAAAAAATGTAGCACGAATTTGGGATGGCTCACATTATACCATATGAGGAAAGAATTACTGTTTGTTTTTATGCTGCTGACGTTGGTAATAACAATCAGTAGGGCTCAGGAGGCACCCCGTAAAAAACTTAAAGTAGAAAAGGGGCTTCTGGTTATTCTGCGCGATACCACATTTGTTACCCACCGCGATACCGTGTTACTGCTAACCAAGGAAGAGATGAGCATCGTGCGGTTCCGCGAAAATCCCCGTCTGAAATCGTCACGGTTCTATGACAGTTTAGCGAAGAAAACTTCCGGAAAGAAATTCTCCAGTGACGTAGTCGATCTGATCGTCAAGAAAAAGAGAAAGAAGGAAAAACTGGTCAGTACTGTTGTTAAAAGTGAAGAAGCCTTCCAGCCTTTCAAAGGATATACTATAGGTTCTATTGTTTTTAAGGCTGTAGATTTAGTGGAGGGATCGGTAATTGATACCCTGCAAAAAGCCACCAGCAAATTCGGGATGTTTATTAATACCCTGCATGTAAATACCCGATCTGCAATTGTAAATCAAAACCTCCTTTTTGAAGCTGGTGATGTGGTTGATCCCTTCACCTTGGCCGACACAGAAAGAATTTTACGGCAACTTAAAAATCTCAGGGATGCACGTATTTACGTGGAAATCAATAAAGAAAAATCCGATATAGTGGATGTTATTGTTGTTACGCAAGATGTGAGTTCCATCGGAGTTTCCGCTTCGTTCAGTTCCTTCGACAAGTACCGGTTAGATCTTTATGATGTCAATATTCTCGGGTATGCCCGGCAATTGCGGGTTTCCTATTTCCGGAATGCCAATGAAATCCGAAAGCACGGATATGAAATTACCCTTCGGGAGTCCAACTTTTTCAAAACGTTTATTCAGGGAGAATTACAATACACCAATAATTACCTGCGGCAACGTACACGGCTGGTGGTGGGTAGAGATTTTTTTGCACCGGAAATCAAGTATGCTGGCGGCCTGGATATTTATCACACACGAGAAAATTATTATTTTGAAGAGTATGATACACTGGAGATGCCCTATACCGAGAACAGTGTAGACTTTTGGGCGGGCCGGTCTTTTGAGATCAAAAAGCGTATGAATCTTACGTTTGCAGCACGCGTTCACGTTCGTAAATTTCTGGACGCACCTGCAGTACTCAGTGATTCCAATTTCTTCTTTCATAACCGGACACTCTATTTGGGAAGCGTTTCCTTTACCAAACGGAATTACCTGAAGAGTTTACGCATCCGTGGGTTTGGACGTACAGAAGATATTCCAATAGGAGGGTTTGTTGGAATTGTGGCAGGAAAAGAGATCAGTGCTTTTGCCGATCGCCCATATGTTGAACTTGATGGATCTTTTGGAAGGTATTATCCCAAGGTTGGGTATTTGAATACATCACTGGCTATTGGCAGCTTTTTCAAGAATGGCGGGGGTGAAGATGGATTGGTGACATTTACCGGCACCTATTTCAGTGATTTGACAAAAGTGAGAAAGTTACAGCTAAGGCAATTCCTCTATTTCAATTACATCAGAGGCCTTAACCGGGTACTTGATCAAACTGTTACCTTAGTAGGGAAATGGAGAGACGATGACAACCGGAGACCACTGGGCAATAAGCGAATTGCTATGGGTTTCGAAACCGTTTATTTCATGCCCTGGTATACCTATGGGTTTCAGTTCGCCCTCTTTCACCGGTTTGATCTGAACCTGTTAGCGGATGACACTGCCTTGCTTACCAACAATACAGTATTTTCTGCTTTTCGGGCTGGAGCGAGGATGCTTAATGAAAACCTGGTGTTGCCCGCCTTTTCCATAGAAGTGGCCTACTACGGGAAGAATGAGTTTTATGATAATGCGTGGGAGTTCAGGTTTTCGGCAACTCTTCGTGATATTTTCGGAACTACACAGGTATTTAAACCGGTGGTAACTTCCTTTAACTGATGAGTGCCCCCTACACGATTAGGGTAGGTTCATTAAGATGAACTAAAAAAAGGCCACCAATGGTGACCTTTTAATTAGAAGAACAAAACCCTCAAGGCGACTTTTGCTGCTTCGTTTCTGACAAACCGGGTAGTGTGCTGAAAACCTCAGCTTACCCCGGTTGGTTACATGGTAATACCATCTTTTGCTGAGGTATAGGTATCTTTCCCTTTGCGGGTAACTTCCTCAACTCCGGCAGTAAATTTATTTTTTAGTACATCAAGAGATTCTCCCATAGAGTCTTTCAGACTGTCGGTGAGTTTGCGTGATCCATCTGATAATTTCTGCCTTGCTTGTTTGCCACTGGTGGGTGCAAATAAAAGTCCGATTGCTACTCCGATTGCTGCTCCTGCTAATAGTCCGCCAATTAAATTTTTAGAATCCATAGTAGTATGTTAGTTAAATGTATGTCTGCACAGTTTGTGAGAACCAGTTGGCTACTAGAAAATAACATGCCATTGTTATAAGATCACAAGCGTTTTATAGGAAAGATTTCCTATGCATTGCGAATAGCGAAAATGAACCGGTTAGCGTACGCTATTCCATTAGCGTAAATTAGTTTTTGCTTTCTTGTTCGGAATTGTATCGTTCGGAGAGTAACCACACTTAATTTTTGTGTATTACTTTTCAGCGATAAGGGGAATTCCTTCCCCGTAGTGTTCATTTTTCAGAAACCAGTGAGTTCGAAACGGATAAAAAATGTAGTACCCTTGTTCTGTTCACTTTGTACATCAACCTGGGCGTGATGACTGTTTAAAATATTTTTAGTGGAGGTTAACCCTAATCCCATTCCTCCATGTTTATTGGTAAAAAAGGGATCAAACAGATGGTCAATGTCTGCTGCAGGTATACCCTTACCGTTATCTGTGATGGATACCAATACCCTGTTATTCTCTTTAGTAGCCTTAATGGTAAGCACTCCATTTCCGGGTTTCATGGCTTCAACGGCATTGATCATGATATTTAACAGGGCAAGCTGGATATCATCTTTATCCACAAGAATTTTCGGAAGGTCTTTATCAATTGTCGATATAACTTTTATTTGTTCCAGTTTTATCCGATCAAGTGCCTGGCTGATCGCCTGATCAATTATTTCATTAATTGATGTTAGTTCAAGGTGTGGCTGACGGGGTTTTGAGGAGGATAACATTTCATCCACCAATTGTTCAATTCGGTTGGCATTTCGTGCAATGATGGCAGTATACAAGGTAATGGATTCATTATCGGCAGGCAGCTCGGCTTTGAGTTGGTCAAGGGCCAGATTCAGGTTGGTTAAAGGATTGCGCACTTCGTGTGCAATCGTTCGGGCGATCTTTCCGGTTAGGGAAAGCCGTTCCGCCATCAGCATATCGTCTTCAGCACGTTTGCGCAACGTAAGATCGTGTACGATGCCCTGGTACCAGCACAATTCCGGCCGCTGATGCGGAATAAAAACACAATTTAGAATACAGCATTTCTTTTCGCCTGATTTTGTAATCAGGACCACTTCAAAATTGCTGATTTGCCGGGCTTCACCCAGCGTCTTTTTAAAATGGGTGTAGTCCGCTTCGTGGGCAAAAATATTTCGGACAGAAACGGACTTAGTCTCTGGTGCAGTGTATTCAAAAAGCTGCAAGAAGGATGGGTTCGCATCGAGAAGGGAAAAATTTTCGGTGACCAGAAATATCGGATCAATTGAGCGCTCAAAAAGTGTACGGTAACGCTCCTCTCTGGCATCGAGTTCATGCGTGATCAGGATGCGGCTGGCAGTATGTTTTGTAGCCTGATTTTCATATAGCCTGCGGTCGGTAATATCCACTACTGTACCCATAACTTCATCGGAATGTATTATACGAGGTTTTATAACCAGGGACAGGTATCGTACCACATTCTCCTTTCGTATACCATACGCGATATTGCCTCCGGTAATTTTTACGGTTGTGTCTAACAAAAAGAGGTCCAGGGGGGTAACATCCTCCGGGACAACACCCTCTAGAAAACTAGTCCAGGAAACAGCTTCGTTGGGGTCTTTAGTATACAGGATGTAAAGTCCTTCGGACCAGGTCATACTCCCCGTGCGCTCATTCCATTTCCAGCTACCCATCTGTGCCATGGATTCTGCCTCGTTCATAAGAATCAAACGCTCCGTCCCCTCATTCATCTTCGTGGTTTCTTCCGACATGTGGACTTCCTGCTACAGGTGTGGAGATTAATCAATGTGTAAGGTACGCATTAGTTATGGAGAAACAGGGATTTTTGCACGGTTTTGCAGATTTGGATTCTGGCTTGGTATTTATAGAGGCTCAGGCGTACGGAAAAAGAAATATACTGATGTGGATAAGACGTAAGAAGGTTCAACTGACAGTGATTAGTGGTTTGATTTGTTTTTTGATGGTATTTCAGGTTGATGCCCAAACCGAAAACAGGGTTGGCGTAAAAGGAGGAATAAACGTAAGTAATCTTTCTGTTGATAATGCGAATGAGCAAAACGCCCGCATAGGATATCATGCAGGATTATATGGACAGATCATGTCTTCTGAAACGTTTGCCCTTCAACTTGAATTGCTTTACTCTACAAAAGGGTCCAGGGAACAATACACCAGCGGGTCACTTAACCAGGAAATTCATTATAACCTGGGGTATATTGATTTACCGGTTTTGGGTGTCTTTAAACTTGGCCGACAAGCTGAAATACATGTTGGTGGCTATGCGAGTTATTTGTTAAATGCCAATGTCTCCTACAAAGGGGATCTTGCCTCCGGTGCTGATGACGTTAATAAGGATAACCTGAAATCATATGATTATG
>CAZCRJ010000174.1:0-5342 GCA_964501015.1 uncultured Roseivirgaceae bacterium
TAGTCTTAGTTTTTCCTGCACACCTGAAATGGATATTCGTTTTCTGTTGTCTATGAATCTTTCAGCGGATTGTTCATTGGTTATGGGATTTTCATAAGGCAGAATATGATGTACCTTCTTTCCTTGGAACATATTGCGAAGGCAGCCCGGACTATACGTTGAAAATCCATCGGCCAATGTTCCCGGACAATAATTGAGGTGAAATGTCTCCATGAAATTACGCTAATGGTTTTACAGTTATTGCTCCGGGTGTATCGTACCCTGCAGTTGCCAGCAATAAACCAAAATAATCGTCTTCATCAATTTGCCAGTGTACGCATTGAAGTTTCCGGTTAACCCCTTCGCTGAGCATATTAAAAAAGAAGGGGAATAGATATGGACTTTTATATTCTTGAACATTCTTTGGTAAGGTGAGACTTATGGCTGGTTTATTGTGATCCTTGAAATAGTTATCGTCATAGCGAAAAACATAGTGATTAGGATTTTCTTCAATAAGTCTTCCTGCCAATTCACCATTTCGATATACCAAGGCCTTTCTCATATGGTCACAGTAGTTTATTCACTTCGAGTTTAAGCTGCATCCCTAATACAGTTGCTATTTTGGTAAGTACATCAAGAGAAGGATTGCCTTGGCCTCGTTCCAACTTGTAAAGCGTGTTAATGCTGATCCCTGCCAGGTCGGCCAAATCTCGTTGCGTAATTCTTAGTTCTTTACGCCTTATGCTGATTGATTCACCAATACTCTTAACCTCCATTATAATGTGATTTACTAGTAAATATACTATGGTTAGCATATTTATCAAGATAAAATCATACTATAATGTGATTATTTCAGTTTTCCTTTCAAAAACTCAGCCGTATAACTGCCCTTTGCCTTCTTCACCATATCCTCCGGTGTTCCGGCAAACAATAACTTGCCGCCTTTTTTCTCCCCGCCCTCCGGCCCCAAATCAATTACCCAGTCAGCACATTTTATAACTTCCATGTTGTGTTCAATCACCACCACCGTATGACCCTGATCAACCAATGCATTAATGGCTTTAAGCAGTTTGGAGATATCATGGAAATGTAACCCCGTAGTGGGCTCATCAAAAATGAAGAGTATGTGACCATCATGCGAATTTTTTCCCAGGAAGGAAGCAAGCTTTACACGCTGCGCTTCCCCTCCGCTAAGCGAATTGGACGATTGCCCTAATTTGACATAGCCCATTCCCACCTCATGCAGCGGAAGAATTTTTTCGTATATCGTTTTTTTGTCTTTGAAGAACTCAAGTCCGTCTTCAATGGTCATGTCCAGTACATCGGCAATATTCTTACCGTGATATTCAACCTCGAGCACTTCTTGCTTGAATCGTTTTCCGTGACACGATTCGCAAGTCAGAAAAATATCGGCCATGAATTGCATTTCCACTTTTATTTCCCCTTCTCCTTCGCAGGTTTCGCAACGCCCGCCTTCAACATTGAATGAGAAGTGTGACGGTTTGTATCCCCGTTGTTGCGCAAGGGGCTGGTCGGCATACAACTGACGGATGGCATCGTATGCTTTTACATAGGAAATGGGATTGGAACGCGATGATTTCCCGATAGGATTCTGATCAATAAATTCCACTTGTGTGATGCGTGAAAGATCACCTCCCAACGTATCATACTTACCGGGCGATTCCGCAACAGATCCGTTTACCCTGCCAATGGCGGGATACAGTATTTTTTTAATCAGGGTTGATTTTCCTGAGCCGCTAACTCCGGTAACCACCGTTAACACGCCCAATGGAAACTGTACACTTAGGTTTTTCAGGTTGTTTTCCCGTGCCCCTAAAACAGTAATGGAGTCTTTCCATTTTCTTCTAACAAGCGGCACGGCAATTTTATCTTTCCCGGTAAGGTAATTGGTGGTGTGTGAAATCACCTTTCCGTTCATGTCTTTTATGGTACCCTGGAATACCAGCTCACCACCATGCGCACCTGCTTCCGGACCGATATCAATCAACTGATCAGCGGCCCGCATGATTTCTTCTTCATGCTCTACCACAATAACGGTATTTCCCATGTCGCGCAATGATTTTAAAACCTCCACCATCCTGGCGGTGTCGCGTGGATGTAGCCCGATGCTGGGTTCATCCATAATGTACATGGAACCCACCAATGCGCTGCCCAGTGATGTGGCCAGTTTAATGCGCTGGTATTCGCCTCCCGAAAGTGTAGACGTAATCCGGTTTAAGGTCAGGTAGCCCAACCCCACCTTTACGAGATACTCCAGGCGGGTGCGGATTTCAGTAAGAATTCTGTCGGAAACTTTTTTATCGTAAGCCGGAAGTTTTATCGTGGTAAAAAAGTGAAGCACATCTTCAATGGGCATTAACACCAATTCGATTATGGAGGTGTTGGCAATCTTTACATAATGAGCGTCTTTCCTCAACCGTGTTCCTTTGCAATCCGGGCAATTGGTTCTTCCGCGGTAACGCGACAATAAAACTCGGTATTGAATTTTGTGTGTCTTCGATTCAAGGTAGGCGAAGAAGGCGTGTATACCCTTGAAATAGGAGTTGCCATTCCAGAGTACATCTTTTTCCTTTTGGGAAAGATCACTGTAGGGGCGATGGATAGGAAAGTCAAATTGAATTCCATTTTTCACCAGCGGCACCAGCCACTCGCCCATAACTTCGCTACGCCAGGGTGCAATGGCACCTTCATACACCGAAAGGGATTTATCAGGAATGACCAGGTCTTCATCGATGCCCAGTACTTTTCCAAAGCCTTCACATGTGCGGCAGGCTCCGTAAGGATTATTGAAGCTGAAGAAATTAATGGAAGGTTCGGTGAAGGTCATTCCATCCAATTCAAACCGATCAGAGAAATGCATGGCTTTACTTCCTTCACCATACACAATGCATTCATCTTGTCCTTCATAAAAGGCTGTCTGAATGGAATCGCCAAGCCTGAATACAGTATCCTCATCATCAGCATTCACTGTTGTTCGGTCAATCAGGATTTCAATCCCATTACTGGCAGACCCTTTACCTTTTCCTACCGGCAATGTCTTCTTGTCCGCTATATCCTCAATGAAGTGTGGCTCCTGGTTGATTAGCACCCGGGTAAATCCTTTGCTCAGCAATAACTTCAGCTCATCCTGAATCTTGCGCCCCTTTTTTACCGGAAGCGGACAAGCAATCATTACCCGCGTTCCGGCCGGTAGCGTATTAATCGCATTCACCACGTCTGTTATGGAGTCGCGTTTTACTTCCTTTCCACTGATAGGAGAATAGGTTTTGCCGATACGCGCAAATAAAAGTTTGAGATAATCGTAGACCTCGGTGGTAGTACCGACTGTTGAGCGTGGATTCCGGGTGTTCACTTTTTGTTCGATCGCAATGGCCGGAGAAACCCCGCGGATGTAATCCACTTCCGGTTTTTCCATCCTGCCCAGAAACTGACGTGCATAGGAACTAAGGCTTTCAACATACATGCGCTGGCCTTCGGCAAACAGTGTGTCGAAGGCGAGGGAAGATTTTCCTGATCCTGATAGCCCGGTAATGACCACCAGCTTGTTTCTGGGGATGGCAACGCTAAGGTTTTTCAGATTATTAACCCTTGCCCGCTTTATTATTATATACTCCCGGGCATCAAGGTTGTCCAGGTAGGAGTCGGTAGTAGTCAAGTTGTGGTGCACGGTGGCAAGATAAGTTAAAAATAAAGGCTATGGCTGAGGATATCGGGTTTACCAATTACTATGATCAGCCTGGCCATCAACAAAAAACACCATCGGGAAGGATGGTGTTCAGCATTCGGAAAGAAAACTATCAGGTATCGAAATCAGGGTCGTAGCTGGCCTCCCGGCTTTTGGTGGCGCCACCTTCTTCATCATAATCATCGCCTGCTGGGTCAAAACCGCTGCTGGATCCATAATCATCATCGCTGTCACCAGAATTGTCAAACTCCTGCGGGGCACCAGATTCTACATCGTATTCGCCATCGCTGTTTTTGGTGGCGGGTACCTTAACCAAATAAATAGCATCATCGGTTTCCAGCGGAAAAACGAAAATCGGCTCCTTCTTCGCATTCATTATCCGGGTAATGCTGGCCTCATACCCATTAGGGTATTGGCGTTTGAGCAACTCGATCAGGTCATCGCCCAGATTCTCCAGGCTTTTAATAATTCGCTTTTTGCTGACAGACATATGGTTTTGGTTCTCAAAAAATCGAAAGCAAATACCTAAAGAATTTTAGTGCGAGGCAAGAAATTTGAAGAAATTATTTGCATCCATTCAAAGATTATCTTTATCTTTTCATCTTTAATGTTTCACTAAACCCCGCACAATATCGAGTCAGACTTCTACGTTACCTAAATTGTGAGTTAGATGATAGAGAACAGATGCAGTGATAGCGAATTGGTGTCACGCTATCAACACGGTAACGAGGAAGCTTTTGAAACGCTTCTGCACCGCCATAAGTCTAAGTTGTACACCGCCATTTACCTGATTGTTCGTGATCGGTATGTTGCGGAAGACCTGCTACAGGATACGTTTATCAAGGCGATAAACACTATTCGAGGTGGTCGGTACAATGAAGAGGGTAAATTTTTACCCTGGATAAGTAGGATTGCACACAACCTGGCCATAGATCATTTCCGGAGAAACAAACGGTACCCGGAAATTGTACTGGAAGACGGCAGCCGGTTGCTTAACTCGATGGAGTTTGCCGAAGAGTCAACGGAGTCGAAGCAGATTTTGCAGGACAACCGTACCCGACTCCGGGATTTTATCAAAGAGTTACCAGCCGAGCAGAAGCAGGTGCTGATTATGCGCCATTACCTGAAGATGAGTTTTCAGGAAATAGCCACACGCACCGGGGTAAGTATTAACACGGCATTGGGCAGGATGCGGTATGCACTCATTAACCTGAGAAAGAAAATGATTAAAAACCAGCTTGCCTATGATAAAAACTTTTACAAAAAACGATCTGATCAGGTATTTATACAAGGAGACCACGGAGGCGGAAGCGAGGGAGATTACTAAAGCCCTTTTTTGCGATGCCGAATTACGGTCTGTATACGCTGATCTTTGTACGCTAAACCAAGCGTTGAACCAGGCGCAACTGGAGCCATCACACCAGACAGTAACGAACATTTTGACGTATGCCAGCAACGGGGTGCCGGAGGGGCGGCAGTAGTGAAGAATTGGTTAATCCAACGTAATCCTGGATTAACCAATTTTATTGCTTTCGTGGAAGGTACCAGGAAATCAGGGTTTCGGTTTCCTCCGCTTCCCTGAATCCGCATTTTATCAATACGCGCTGAGAAGGAATATTATCCAGCGGTGTATCGGCCACTAGTTTTTCTAATTTCG
>CAZCRJ010000174.1:5352-6158 GCA_964501015.1 uncultured Roseivirgaceae bacterium
TAATGATTGCCTCAAGCGCTTCAGAGGCATACCCTTTACCATGGTAGCGAAGGTCTAATCCATATCCCACCATGGATTTGCCCTCTTCGTCCGGCAGGCCGGTAAACCCAATACCGCCAATGGCAACGCTCTCTTCTTTCAGAATAATTTCCCAGTTGGTATACCATTCAAAGTGACGGGGATAAATTAAGGTGTTCGTTAACCAGAATTCCAACGCCTCCGAAACGTCATCAATAGTAGAGGGATCATGCTGACGGTCACTATACGTCACGCCTAGTTCATTCGCTAATGCACTGGGGTCGGATTTATATAGGATTAATTGCTCGTGTGTGAGCGGTACGAGCTTAAGCCGGGAAGTTTCGATCATATATGTGTAAGGATAATCTGCAGTAATTGTTTTGGAAGGGAAGCACTACTAAAACAAGTGTTGCCTGCCGCTTTTGAAAGAGAGATTATCACAATTTTTTTTCAGAGGCGTTAACGTATGGCCGAATGTACCATATCTCTGCGTTTAATAAAATTGACCGTATTACTAATTCCTGATTCTGTTTCTTTGCACAGTGAAAGTGATTATTCTTCATCAATTCTTTAACACACCTGCCACGGGTGGTGCCTTGCGCTCGTATTACCTGGCCAAAGCGTTGGTTTACCGTGGAATGGAGCCGGTGGTGATTACTACGCATAACAAAAGTAACGTTCATCAGGAAGAAGTAGAGGGCATTACCGTGCATTACCTTCCGGTCGCCTATTCCAACCACTATGGATTTTTCAAACGTGTATTTTCCTTTTTGAAGTTTGTAGCCAGC
>CAZCRJ010000175.1:0-6062 GCA_964501015.1 uncultured Roseivirgaceae bacterium
AAACAGGGGCCAAATTAGCGCAAAATTGAACACTAAAAAAATATACATTGTACGTCACGGACAAACCGATTTTAACTTGCGGGGCATTGTTCAAGGCAGTGGTGTTGACAGCCACCTGAATGATTTCGGATGGTCGCAGACGCGGGCTTTCTTTGATAAGTACAATCACATTCCTTTTGAAAAAGTTTATACATCGGCACTCACTAGAACGATACAATCTGTCGATCTGTTCATTAAAGCCGGAATGCCGCATGAACGATTGCCAGAATTAAATGAAATCTCGTGGGGTAAAAAAGAGGGCCAGCCGATTACGCCTGAAGAAGATGCCTATTACCATTATATGCTTGCGCAATGGCGTAAGGGTGAAACGCATCTTCGGATTGAAGGTGGTGAAAGCCCCGATGATGTTGTTAAACGGATGTTGCCCGGTGTTAAGTACATTCTAAGCCAGCCTGAAAAAACAATACTTATTTGTATGCACGGACGGGCTATCCGCATCCTGTTGTGTATGCTGTTGAATTATCCGCTACGCAGCATGGATATGTTTGAGCATGAGAATGCGTGCCTGTATGTCTTGAATTACTCAGGCACTATGTTTTCAGTTGAAGTATACAACGATACTGCTCATCTAAGTGAATTAAAAAAAACTGTTCAACCAATAATCCGGTAACTATTTTTTCAATTGGGCCAATGCCGATTTAGCTTTGCTGTCGATGCTATTTTTGTATTCGTGTTTTTTATAGCTCAACGCTTTAGTAAAGTATGTTCGCGCCTCTGCCGTATTGTTCTCCGAAACATAGATATACCCCAACTGCAAACAGGAATTAGGGGCGAAGTACCAACTCTCCTGACCGGTTAAGGTAATTGTTTTCAGGTAATAGGATTTTGCCTTTTCGAGATCGTTTACTTTATGATAAAAACGGGCATACCGGTAATTGAATTCTGTTGTTTCTCGTGACGTGGGGATATCTTCAGGTCGGATGCTTCGTAACAAACGGATGGCGGTATCATAATATCCCCCATCCGTACTATAGCGCACTTTGGCAAGCTTCATGTTGGGCATTGGGTTATCCGCCAATGCGCGGGTAGCATACTTGTCGGCCTCAGTGGAAACTTTTCCCTTCTTCGTGGCCTCTTCAAAGTAGGTCAAGGCAAGGTCCGATTGGTGGTTCAACCAATATGCAACGCCTATTTTATAATGGGCATCCTTTATGTAATTTTCGCCTTTGTAATGGGTAATGAATGATTTAAACGCGTTTACCGATCGGGAATAATTCCCCTGGTGTAGGTACACTTCTCCCAATAAATAATCAGCATAGTAAACGGGCAAATCATACACCGGCAGACGTTTCAATTTCTCCAGCATGTTGAGCGCCAATTCGCTAGCCGAATGCTTAATGGCCAGCGTTGCCCCCAGAAATAAAACCAACCGGTTTTCGGGATACAGGTAGTGGAAGTTTTCAATGCCGGAAACAGCAGTATCGGTTTGCTGCAACACAAAACCATCAACTAATAATAGAAGTAATTCAGATTCGAACGCCAGCGGATTATCGTATTGGTTCACGCGTTGCAACTGTGCCAGGCCAAGTTCCACCGATCCTTTCATGCCGAGCAAGCCCAATATCCATTGGTATTTTTCAGGTACCGAACCCAGCATGATTTCCAACAATCCCGAAGTCTTTTGAATGGGAATGGAAGCAGGGAATTTCAACAAACATTCCTGTGCCAATACATGCGCCTGTCGCACATTCCAGGCTGCTGTAAAATCATGCCCAAATTTAAGGTATACGAACGACCACTGCAGGCGTAATTCGGCCAGCGAAAAAAGACTTTTTTCCGTTGCCGGACTGATTTTTTTCAGTGCTTCAATCCGCTGATTATAGGAAGCTTCATATTTCGAAAATTTTGACTGATCCTCTGTTATCAGCAATTCGAGTGCATCAGCTAATGAAGCTATATACAGCGATTCGGGTGAACTGTCACCAATAAGTAGACTACGGGCTGCTGAGAGGTTCAGACTGAGGCAGTTTGTATAGGCTTCTTTATGCCGGTCATCGGCAAGCCATTCCGGTTGTGCCTGGGCAACCGAGGATATGGCATACCATAAAAAAAGGCAGGTTATGCCTGCCTTTTTTAACGATATGGTGAAGGTGTTAACCAACAGTTTTTCTTCTTCGTACTGGCGCTACCGGTGCCCCAGCTTTTTTAGGCTTATCGCTTTCGTCAAGCGAATCCATGTCTACATCTGCCAAAATACGGCCAGAGTGTTCATCGATTACAATCTTTTTCTTTTCGCGAATCTCGGCAATTTTTTGTGGAGGAATGACAATATTACATCCTTCTGCTGCGCCACGCACTACACGAACAACGGCCAAGCCATTGGTAAGGCTGCTTCTTAGGCGCTCGTAATATTTTAAAAGGGTTTTGTCTTCAATTTTCTTGATGGCTTTTTCACGGTCAGTCATCAATCGTTTTTCTTCTTCCTGACTTTCGGCAAGAATACTATCAAGTTCGTCTTTCTTAATGTTTAGATGTTCCGTGCGTTCGTTAATCAGCTTTTCAGTCTTTTCAATTTCGTCTTTCTTGGCCTGGGTAAGGTCTTTTCCTTCCTTGATTTTCTTTTCGCAGATCTGAATTTCGAGTTCCTGAAGTTCTACTTCTTTGGTGATGGCATCGAACTCGCGGTTATTCCGAACGTTTTTTTGTTGTTCGTTGTATTTTTTGATCAGCTTTTCTGCTTCTTTTATTCCTTCCTTACTTTTTTTGATTCCCTCTTCAATTTCACTGAGTTCTGATTGGTGTCGCTCGAGGCGGGTTGTGTATCCTACGATTTCGTCTTCAAGGTCCTGTACTTCATCGGGTAGGTCGCCTCTTAGTTTTTTTAATTCGTCAAGTTCGGTGTCGATGGATTGAAGTTTAACAAGCGATTCGAGTTTTTGTGCTACAGTTTGAGTTTCCATTTAATCTTTAAGATAACGTACTGGATTGGTGATACTTCTGGAAAAATTGACTGCAAAAGTAGGAAATTTTTCGATCAAAATATTACCTAATAAATCTTTCGTAAAAACCTCACTTTCATAATGCCCTATATCGGCCAGTATCAGTCGATTATCTGCATCAAAAAACTCATGATATTTAATATCGGAAGTTATAAATACCTGAGCGCCAGAGGCTATGGCTTGCGGAATAAGGAAACTACCCGCCCCCCCACAAACTGCAACTTTTTTAATAGGATTGCCCAAAAGGGCCGTATGCCTGATCAGAGGGAGTTCCATCTTCTGTTTAACCAATTTTAAAAAGGTCATGGGATCCAGAGCTTCATCCAGTTCGCCCACCATTCCAGAGCCTACTTCCTGATTTTCGTTGGATATGGGGGTCAGATAATACGCGACTTCTTCATAAGGGTGGGCCGATCGAAGGGTTTGGATGATGTTCCGTTCCAGGTAAGAAGGGAAAATAACTTCAGCCCTGATTTCTTTAACAGTTTCCTGTTGATTGGCCTGCCCGATAGCAGGATTGGCTTGTTCATTGGGCATGAAGGTGCCGGTTCCTTCTACGCTAAAACTGCAGTTTTTATACTTCCCAATTTGTCCCGCTCCTTGTGCGTGCAGCGCCTGCAACACGCGTTCGGCATCGGCTGATGGTATAAAAGTCACCAGCTTGGAAAGGGTATCGGTTTTGGGTGCAAGAATACGAAGGTTTTTCAGCCCTATTTTCTCTGCGATTTTCCGGTTCACACCCGGCAACACATTATCAAGGTTGGTGTGGATGGCGTACAGGGCAATGTTGTTTTGGATGGCTTTAATGATGGTTCGCTCAACATAGGTGCCTCCAGTTAGCTTCTTCAATCCTTTAAACAGGATCGGATGATGGGCAATGATCAGGTTACAGGAAGCAGCAAGGGCTTCTTTCACAACTTCTTCGGTACAATCTAATGTTATTAAAATACCAGTCACCTCCATTGCTGGATTGCCAGTAAGCAATCCGGCATTGTCATAGGTTTCTTGGTACGCTAGGGGAGCAATGGTTTCCAGGTACTGTGTGATGGTTGAAACTTTCATCAATAGCGTAGTTAATCGTACTTTTGAACTTTCACACAACAAAGCTACAACATTATTCATGTCTGTTCTGAGGCTTTTCCTGTTACCCGTGACATGGCTATATGATGGCGTTATGCGGATACGAAACCGGATGTATGATACCGGCCAAAAGCCTTCAACAACATTCGAGTTACCCATTATAAGTGTGGGAAATCTTTCCGTGGGGGGTGCAGGGAAAACACCTATGGTGGAGTACCTTATCCGCCTGCTTTCCGCTGACTATCGCGTGGCAACCCTTAGCCGTGGATATGGCAGAAGAACAAAGGGATTCCGTATAGCCAGCCATCAGGATTCTCCAGCCTCAGTTGGAGATGAACCCTATCAACTCTTTGTAAAGTATGGAAACAGTTGTGTGGTAACTGTAGGTGAAGACCGGGTGTTTGCCATTCCTCACCTGTTAGATCAGCATCCGGAGACGGAAGTTTTGATTTTAGACGATGCCTTTCAGCACCGCAGGGTTAAGCCCGGATTTTCCATCCTGGTTACGGAATATGACAGGCCTTTTTTTTCGGATACGGTTTTACCATACGGCAGATTGCGCGAAGCGGCTAAAGGTGCCGATCGTGCAGATGTTATTGTTGTAACAAAATGTCCACCCCATACCGGAGAGGAAGAAATGATGAGCATGACTTCCGGAATTCACCGCTATGCACGTAAACCGATTTTCTTTACCACGATCCGGTATGGTGAACCACAGCCACTGCTTAACCATGTACACCCTTTACACAAAAGCATTGTACTGGTTTCCGGAATTGCTAATCCTGCGCCACTGGAAGCCTATGTAAAAAGAAATTTCACCCTGGTGCATCATTTCAACTTCCGGGATCACCATCACTATCAGGAAAAGGATATTGTGGCGATTGCAAAATTTCTGGAAGCCCAGTCCGAACCGGTTAGCATACTCACTACTGAAAAGGACCGAGTTAAACTGGAAACCGATACCTTGAAAGAATGGGTTAAAAAGTTACCGGTATTTTATCTGCCCATTGAAATAGAGTTTATTGGAAATGGTAAGGAATTTGATGCACTGGTCTTTGATTTTGTTAGTCGTGGTTAAAAACTTTCTATCCCTACCATCCGATCCCTTATCTTTGCAGGTGCCTGTTTTGAAACTCGTATTCCTAATGCTCCTTACCGTGAGTATGCTTTCCCCGGCATGGGCACAGGATCCGATGCCTCGTTCGCGATCACAAATAATAGATGACACCACCAAGCAAATCTATGGTCCCACTACCTCACAGATAATTCTTAAAGAGGACATCTTCTACAACCGATGGGTTTCTTATCCGGTGGATACGGTCATACGTGATTTTCATCGCTGGCCCTATGTACAGCGCAAGAATAATGTATACCAGGACCTGGGCAATATCGGTACAGCGATGCGCCCGATATATGAACCGGTTGCTGAAGGAATTGGTGTTTCTTCCGGATTCAATGCCTACGATATTTATTGGGATGAGCAGACCATTCAGTATTACAATACCAAGTCGCCATACTCTAATATGAATGTAATTATTGGTGGTAATGGCCGGTCGCTCACCAATATCAAGTATAGCCGGAATATAAATCCACGTTGGAATTTCGGGTTCAATTACAACGGATTGTTTATTGATAAACAAATTCAACGGCAGGGAAAGGGAGATCGTAACGTAAAGGCGAATTATTACGATTTGTTTATGAGCTATCATACTAAGGATAGTTCCTACACGGCCTTTCTCAGTTTCAGAAGAATGTTTCATCGCGTGTTTGAATTTGGTGGGGTTAAAGTAGATGACACCTTTACAAATTCAGAACTCTTTTTAGAGAATGCACAACCCTGGTTGTCGCAGGCAGAAAGCAATGAATTGCGCAGGAATTATTTTCTCTATCACCAGTATAAGGTCGGCAGTGCACTTCAACTGTATCATCAGTTGGATAGTGACAGAAGACGGCACCAGTTCCTGGACAATTACCAATCGGAGT
>CAZCRJ010000176.1:0-5800 GCA_964501015.1 uncultured Roseivirgaceae bacterium
CTTCCATGCGCTTCCTCTCCAATGACTACTTTTATTCTTGGCGCACCATAGAGTCCATTAGCCTCCACATTCCAATCAAGTCGTTGTAAGATTGCCGAACGCGCAGATGCCAGTGCGCAAAAATTGGCCATGGTAACACCGGTAACAAAACCAACGGAAGAGCCCTCCGCTACAGGTAAAATTTCCGTAAGCCACTTTTCGGTCACCGATTCAATCTTGGCATTTAGCGGACTGGTTATTCCAAGTCCGGCATTCTGATCCCAGGCACTGGCTAACCAGTTGGCCGCAAGTGCAGCGGTGGTCGATCCGCCAATAACAAATCCAAAATAACGACTGCCATTGGAGGCCATGGTTGCAGGTGATCCGAAATGGTTGAGGAATTCAATTGTTTGGATAGGGTCATTCCCTTGCTGTGGCAGATCTTCGTCAAATACAGAAAGGTTACTGATGGCCAGTGCTGAAGGGGCAACATTTCGTTTTTCAATTTCTTGCAGGTAATCCATGGCTTTCATTGCACCGGATAATAGCGTTTGTTTATCGAGGTAATTCATGATTATATATGTTTTATCTGGTGAGAATTAATTAAATTCCTGACATCGGTAAACTTTGCAGTATGTGTGCGAAATTTCCCGCCAGGAATTCAAGGGCAACAATGCCTGCTGCCGTACAGGTACCAATAATCAGCGCCATTACTTTGAATATGATACGTTGGTATTTTTGAAATTTATGTATGCTGAGTGATTTCATGAGGGTGTTCAATTGATGTTAATTTGTTAGATAAAAGATTTCCGCACCTTCTCCTTTGTTAAGGTAGATGTTAATCTTATTGATATTGGTCGTATAGAAAGGCTATTTCGGATAACTATCCGCTTGCTTCGATCAAGCGATTCAAGATGCCTGATAGTGAGCGAAAACAGGGTGAACACAGCCACAATCAAACAGATAAAGAATGCCACAAGAATAGGGCGATAGAAAAGTGTGTAGTTAAGGACACCAAAAAGCAGTAAGAGATAATTAATCATGGTAGAAAGAAGTTTACACAACTCCTTTAGGCATCATGCGTGCCACTACTCAACATATTTATTATCAAGTAGTTATGTTAATTTAAATTTACGATATTTCATAAATTATTAAATTTCGTAAGCACATTTTTGGAATTTCGTTTATGAATTAGTCAAATAATACAGCAGTCTTATGCTTTACTTCCCGCATGACAATGGAACTATTGATATTCCCTATGCCTGATATTTTGGTGAGTTTTCCCAATACAAACTCCTCATAAGTGCGCATATCGGGCACCAGTACTTTCATCAGGAAATCAGTTTCCCCTGTTACATGGTAACATTCCATTACTTCCTCCAGGGATTGAACTTCCTGCATCAGGCGTTCAATACTTTCGTGGTTGTGCGACTGCATCTTGATGTGCAAAAAGACGGTCATGCCCCGGTTGACTTTTTCATGGTCCAGCACGGCTACATACTTCTTGATGAAACCACGCCTTTCCAATTTCCGAACCCGTTCAAATACGGGGGTAATCGATAATCCCAGCTTCTTTGCTAAGTCTTTATTGGTAAGGCGGGCATTTTCCTGAAGCAGGCGTAAAATTTTCTTGTCAGCATCATCTAATTCCATACCAATAGAATATTATACTATAAATATATCATTATAAGTTTATTATTCTAATATCCATAATAATAAACGAAAATACAATAAGTTTAATAGACCAAATACAGAATCATGAAATTCAATCCTGCACAAAACATACAGAACTTACAGTTCTTTGGAGAATTTGGAGGCGTAAATCCATCCATTGAAGATTCCTCTACCTATACATTTCTCCATGCCGATAAAATGGAAGAAGTGTTTGAAAAGGAAATTGAAGGATGTTACCTGTACTCGAGGCATTGGAACCCCACCAACAAATACTTAAGCCAGGCATTGGCCAAGATGGAGAATACGGAGGCGGCAACGGTGACGGCTTCCGGTATGGCCGCCATTACCTGTACGCTATTGCAATTATGTGGACAGGGTAATGAAGTTATTGCCAGTCGAATGGTGTATGGTGGAACCTATGCTTTCCTGAAGAATGTAGCTCCGCGTTTTGGTATTACCGTACGTTTTGTGGACATCACCAGGCTGGATAAAATAGCTGAAGCAATAACTCCTAAAACGCGCTTAGTATACTGTGAATCAGTTAGTAATCCTATGTTAGAGGTATCCGACATTAAAGCAATTTCCAGGCTTTGCAAGCAGCATAGTATTAAACTGGTTGTCGACAATACGTTTACTCCCATGATCCTATCCCCTGCCAATTTAGGTGCTGATGTGGTGATTCACAGTCTTACCAAATACATCAATGGAACAAGTGATACAGTTGCTGGTGCTATCTGTGGCACCGATGAATTCATTCACCAGTTGAGTGATGTTCATCATGGCATGACAATGCTGCTAGGTCCTGTGATGGACAGTATGCGGGCGGCTTCTGTACTTAAAAATCTGCACAGCCTTCATATTCGTATGCAAAAGCACAGCCTCAATGCTGAGTACCTCGCTGAAAAGCTCACTGAGGAAGGATACAAGGTATATTATCCGGGTCTTCTCACACATCCACAGCACGCTTTATTAACCGAGATGATGAATGATGGCTTTGGATATGGCGGAATGCTGGTAATGGATGTCGGAACCAAGCACAATGCCTACACCCTGATGGAAAAAATGCAAAAAGCCAATCTTGGATATCTGGCCGTAAGCCTAGGTTTCTATAAAACATTATTCAGCGCTCCCGGAAGTAGTACATCATCAGAAATTCCTGATGAGGAACGTCAAGCCATGGGGTTATCGGATGGATTGGTAAGGATTAGCGTTGGGTTAGATGCGAATATTATAGATTCGTACGCGAAAATTAGGAAATGCCTGGCCGCTGTTACTGCTGAGCCAGTACATTAACCCAATACAATTCTTTTCCATGCCATAACAAGTGTATCAAAAGTGGTATTTTTAATTTTAGATATGCGTTATGGTCATTCGGTTGCTCCTACTCCTGTGCATAACTCACTTATCAGCAGACGTGCTTTCTCAAGACTGGAGTGCACTGAACTCAACCGGTCTGGATTTTTATCAACAAGGGAAATACGAAGAAGCAAGCCAAACCTTTCAACGTGCCCTTGTAACAGCGCGATCAGCGTTTGGAGAAGTCAGCAATCAATATATTACCTGTTTATCTAACCTCGCATATGTACACAAGGCCTCGGGCAACTATGCAGAAGCAGCACGATGTTTCAGGGTAACACTAACCTTACTTACTAAAATACATACCCACCCGGGCATTGATCACCTGGAAGCTCAGCTTAATTTGGGAAACCTGTATTTAACATCCGGACAATACGATAGTTGTGAATTCTATTTACAGAATTCATTGAAGGCAATTATACAAGCGCACAAATTGCAAACCGATGACTATCAAACTTCCCTTGACCGGTATTACGATGGCCTTGTGAATGTTCAGAATGGCTTAGCGTCACTTTACCGTAAGCGAGGAAGACTTTCTGAGGCCATTGCTCTGCTGGAACAACAAAGAGAATCACTTAAAGATTTTGATCCTGACTTGAGCCGTTCCCAAAACACATACAAAGTTTTAACGAATAATCTGATCGGGTATCATCTTGAATTCGGAAACCTAGAAAGGGCCAGGATTTTAATCAAGGAATACAAAACCTCAGGTGAAGAACGACAGGAGGATAAATTATCCCATCTATACACACTGCAAAGCCTTGGAAATTATTATAGACAAACTGATTTGTTTGATTCAGCATTCCAGGTTTGGTATTCAGCATTGGACTATATTAACACAGGATTTTATCAAAACAGTGAATTACATCTCTCTTTATTAAGCAGCATTGGAGAACTGCATTGCGCATTGGAAGATTATGTACCTGGAATAGCTATACTGGAACAATGTAAAGAAATAATGGAGAAACGAGCAGGTATTAATCCCATACTATACCAGACGTCACTTTTTAACCTGGCTGAAGCATATCATTGGAGTGGAGCCTATGCCCAGGCAGATCAGGTATATCAACAGTTAATGAATCATCTGAAAAATGAAGTACTCACAAATTTTACATACCTGAGTGAATCTGAAAAAATAGCGTTTTACCGAAGTCAGTTGGACATTCTTAACAGTTACGCATTCTTAGCACTTTCCGTTAGTGGCGCTATTCCCTTGCAGGAACAGGAAAACCCCTACATCAATAAAGATATAACCGGTCAGCTCTATGATCTTCAAATTCTTACTAAGGGTATAATATTATCACCCACTCAGAAGATGAAAAAGCTAATACTGGAGGGTAACGATGAACAGTTAAAATCTAAGTATCTACTATGGGAAATGCAAAAGAATCAATTAGCCATAATGCTTCGCAGCGATAGTATAGACCCCCGGGTACTTCAATTGCTTAAAGAACAAATCGAACTGCAGGAAGAATCATTAAGCAGGAATTCGGCTGCTTTTAAGAAAGGATTTCTGTTCGAAACTGTTTCGTGGAGAGACATTCAGCAACACTTAAAACCGGGTGAGGCTGCGGTGGAAATGGTGAGGTTTGCCAACGGTCTATTGTATGGAGCCTTGATTCTTACTGCTGAAACTACCGAAAGACCTGCATTGGTGATTATTAAAA
This sequence comes from uncultured Roseivirgaceae bacterium, assembly GCA_964501015.1. GTDB lineage: Bacteria > Bacteroidota > Bacteroidia > Cytophagales > Cyclobacteriaceae > UBA2336. The sequence goes on from CAZCRJ010000176.1 coordinate 4,677, forward strand.
GTCGGGAGAAACAGTACCTGGAAAAGGAATTCTATCGTCAGTATATAAACTCCATACAGTTTAAAATGAAAGACACCACTTCCTATTCTGTTTACTGGGAGCCTGTTTTTACCGCTATCCGAAACCAAATGCCAAAAGGAGAAAAAGTTAATCGGATTTATTTTTCCCCCGATGGTATTTATCATCAACTTAATTTAAATACGCTTTACGACAGTAATAAAAATGAATATGTACTTGATCAGGTAGAAATTCAACCGCTCACCAATACAAGAGAAATTCTAAAACCGAAAGGGCCACAGAAAATAACAAAGAACAAAAAGAAGGCAGTGCTTTTCGGTCGACCGATTTATGCCAATTCTTCCCTATCCGATCTTCCGGGCACAGAAAGAGAAGTGGATGCTATTGCAACCTACCTTAAAAAGAAGAATTGGGAAACTGTGGTTTTCAAACAGAATCGTGCCAGTATCAATAACCTTAAGACTCTTGATTCTCCCACGTTACTTCACCTGGCCACACACGGCTTCTTTACATCGGGCACTGCGGAGGCCTCTACCTCGTTGGTTTCCATTCTAATGAATAGTGGAATAGCATTGGCTGCTGACCATGAAATTAATGGAGGTTCCGGAATACTCACCGCCTATGAAGCAAGCACCTTGAATCTGGACAATACTATTTTAACAGTGCTTTCAGCATGTGAAACAGGTCTCGGTGATTATTTTCCGGGTGAAGGCGTTTACGGGCTGAAGATGGCATTCACATCAGCAGGTGCTCAGCATGTATTAATGAGTTTGTGGAAAGTGGATGACCAAGCAACACAAGAACTCATGTCGCTCTTTTACCACTACTGGCTTAAACGACCCAGTTCTATGAAAGCTGCTTTTCGAAACGCACAAATCGAATTACGAAAGTCGAACCCTGAACCCTTTTATTGGGGAGCGTTTGTACTTTCCGGCAATTGATTAAAAAATGGGATTAGCCTAAATACGCCTTTAGACTCTTGCTTCTAGAGCTATGACGCAGTCTACGGGTAGCTTTTTCTTTAATCTGGCGAACCCGTTCGCGTGTCAGGCTGAATTTCTCTCCAATTTCTTCAAGGGTCATGGCTTGGTCGCCATATAATCCAA
>CAZCRJ010000176.1:5810-6057 GCA_964501015.1 uncultured Roseivirgaceae bacterium
TAATAGGCAATAACATCTGCTTCGCGTTGCGTAAGGGTTGCCAATGCACGTTGAACTTCTTTCCGTAATGAATCTTCCATCAGACCGGAATCAGGTGTTTGCTCACTGTCGTTGTGCAACACATCCAACAAATTGTTTTCTTCCCCCTGTGCAAAAGGTGCATCTACCGACACATGGCGTCCGGAAACGCTTAAATTATCCCGCACTTCCTGGGTAGTAATTTCCAATACTTCGGCTAATTCTTCTG
>CAZCRJ010000177.1:0-6056 GCA_964501015.1 uncultured Roseivirgaceae bacterium
GGAAGGGTAACATCAACTGAAGATGGTTCCTCCTTACCGGGCGTGAACGTAGTTCTTAAGGGAACTACAATTGGTACAGCTACTGACATGGATGGACGGTATTCATTATCCGTTCCGTCTTCTGGCGGTGTGCTGGTATTTTCCTTTATTGGGTTGGAATCCAGGGAAGTGAGTATAGGCGAGCGCACAACTATTGACGCTGCTTTAGCTTCAGATGCTACCCAACTTGGCGAGGTTGTAGTTACTGCTTATGGAGTTTCTGATAAACGTTCCTTTACGGGTTCCGTTGGGGAAGTTACTTCTGATCAAATCCAGAAAAGACCACTAACCAACGTAGCCAATGCACTGATAGGAACAATTTCAGGTGTACAGACAACCTCTGCAAGCGGTCAGCCAGGCGCGGCACCAGATATTCGCATCAGGGGTATTGGCTCCATCAATGCCAGCAATGCTCCATTATATGTAGTAGACGGTGTTCCATACGATCAGGGAATCAGTAACCTCAACCCTAATGATATTGAGAGTCTTACCGTATTAAAGGATGCTGCGTCATCAACACTGTATGGTTCACGTGCTGCTAACGGTGTAATTATGGTTACCACCAAACGCGGTAAAGAAGGTAAAACCCGTTTTAATTTCAGTACTACTCAAGGTTCTACATCACGGGCTATACCAGAGTATGAGCGCGTGGATGCCCGTGAATACTACACTTTATTTTGGGAGTCGTACAAAAACAGCCAGATCTATGGCCCTCAAAATATAGACCCTACAATAGCTGCACAAAATGCTAGTAATAACATCAGTACATTACTGGGCTACAATCCATTCAACGTTCCGGGAAATCAGTTGGTAAATACCAGCGGAGTATTTAACCCTAATGCACAGCAGCTTTATACTGATACCGATTGGTTTGTGCCGCTGGAGAGAAATGGGTATAGAGGCGAATACAATCTGAATTATAGTGGTGGTACATCCAATTCAGATTATTTCGTTTCTGTTGGATACCTGGATGAAAAAGGATACATCATTAATTCGGATTTTGAGCGCTGGACTGCTCGAATTAACCTGAATACAAGACCATTAAAGTGGTTTAAGACAGGCCTTAATATGACCGCATCCTATACCGAATCCAACAATGCCAGAACAGATGGAAGTGCATCGTTTGTTAACCCTTTCAGAACAGCGAGGGCTATCGGACCGATCTACCCGGTTTGGGAACATGATCCGATTACCGGTGAATTTATTCTGGACGATAACGGCAAAAGAATTTATGACCTTGGTTTCGGACCTCCTGCACGCCCTAGTGGCGCCAGCCCGGGCCGTCATCCGGTACAGGAAACAGAGCTTAACAAAACATTCTTTAAACGCACCGTTATTAGTGGAAGGGGGTATGTTGAAGCCGATTTCCTGAAATATTTCAATTTCAAGGTTAATGCTGGTATCGATTTATACAGCTACTATGAAACCGGTTACGATAACAAAATTGTTGGTGATGGTGCCCCTGCTGGCCGTGCTAACAGGATAAACTCTACGGAAGCTTCGGTTACCTTAAACCAGTTGCTGTCGTTCAGAAAAACCATTGCGGATAAGCATAACGTAAGTGCTTTAGTTGGTCATGAAAGTTATAGCTATGTAGACAATAATTTCTCTGCCAGTAAGCAGGGACAAATTGTGGATGGTATTGATGAACTGATCAACTTCACGGAAATTAACAGTGCCACATCCAGCACCAGTGATGAAGCGATTGAATCCTACCTGTCACGCGTAGAGTATGATTACAATGGTAAGTACTTTATATCCGGATCTTTCAGACGGGATGGATCTTCGCGTTTTTCACCAGAAAAGCGCTGGGGTAACTTCTTCTCGTTAGGTGCTTCCTGGAGACTGGAATCAGAAGCATTTATGAGCAGCATCACATGGGTGAATGCTTTAAAGCTTCGCGCGTCATATGGACAGACGGGTAACCGGGCTATTGGTGGATTCTATCCTTCACAAGGGTTATATGCCTTAGGATTCAATAACGCTGGCGAGCCTGGTTATTTGCAGTCAAACTTATCTAATCCTAATCTAGGCTGGGAGAAGAATGCTCAATTTGACATTGGAACGGATTTCGTGTTATTCAATAACCGGTTAACCGGTACCATTGAATATTATAACCGTGCATCCGTTGACTTGTTGTTCAACGTACCTCTTCCCTTGTCATCCGGAAGTCCTGCTGGCAATATTTCCCGGAACATCGGAGAGATGCAGAATCAGGGAATAGAAATTACATTGGGCGGAGACGTAATAAAAGCAGGTGATTTCACCTGGAACCTGAACGTCAATGTGGCAACTATTAGCAATAAGATCACCAGTTTGCCGGTTGAAGAATTTGTAACAGGTACAAAAAAGCTGAAAGAGGGAAAGGACATTTATGCGTACTGGTTACGTGAATATTATGGTGTTAACTCAGCGAATGGTGCGCCTTTATTCCGGTTAAATACAGAAGTTAATGCCTATAATGAAACTTCGGATGTGATTATCGGTTCCGATACCCTCACATCAAATCAAAGCAGGGCACGTTTCCACTATGCAGGTTCTGCATTACCAGATTTGTATGGCGGTATAACCAACACATTCAGGTACAAGAACTTGTCGCTTACTGTATTAACGACCTATCAGATTGGTGGTTTGGTATATGATGCTGGATACCAATCGCTAATGGCGCCAGACTATGGAGTCGCTATACACAAAGATGCTCTCAACAGATGGAGCAATCCTGGCGACAATGCGAGCGTTCCGCGCATGGATGTTGCAAACAATAACAATATTGGGGCTACCTCTGATCGTTGGTTAACCAGCGGTACCCACTTCAATATTCGTCAGATTACATTGAACTATAGTTTCCCTCGTGCATTGCTCACAAAGGCGGGACTTGGAAATGCAAGTTTTTTTGTATCGGGTGAGAACCTCCGGTTATTCAGCGAGCGTCAGGGGTTGAATGTAACCCAAAGCTTTACAGGGGTTACATCTAATGTATACATCCCTAACCGCGTATTTTCGGTTGGACTTAACGTAGGTTTTTAAAGAATAACAGCTATGAAAAAAAATATAATGTATAAAGCAATTACTGCAGTAATGCTGGTGCTGTTAACAGGTACCTCGTGCAGTGAAGAATTTTTGGAAAGAACGCCTACCGGTTCCGTATCGGAGGCTAGCGTTTTCCTTACCACGGACAACGCACGTAACGCCTTGAATGGTGTACACCGGTTAATGTTCTGGCGGTTAAATCCTCCTTCTCAGCAATCTGGTTTTGGTCATGGTAGTATGATGATCCATATCGACATGTTGGGCGATGATCTGGTGAAGTCAACCCTTGGAAATGGCTGGTATAACAATGCATACCGCTGGATTGACCACAGAACGGAGAACTTCAACTTACCTGATTTTGCCTTTCGTTTCTATTACAGGCTCATCACTAATGTTAACCTAATAGCGAACAATATTGATGGCGCCAATGGCCCTGTTGCTGCTAAAAATGAATTGAAGGCGCAGGCATTAGCGTATCGTGCTTTTGCATACCACTATTTGGTTCAGTTGTATGGTAAGCGATATGTGGCTGGTGCGAACAATACGCAATTGGGTGTACCGTTGATTTTGGATACTCAGCTTGAAGGTCAGCCAAGGGCAACTGTTGAAGAAGTATACACTCAGATCAACAAAGATTTGGATGATGCCATTACATTGTTTGCCACGGCATCACCCAGAGGTGCAAAATCAAACTTGAATATTAATGTTGCCCGTGGGTTAAAAGCCAGGGTAGCATTAACACAGGGTTTATGGCAGGTGGCTATTGATAATGCTATTGCCGCCCGGGCAGGGTATCCGTTGATGTCAAAGACTGATTATACTGACGGGTTTAATCGTTTGGAAAATGGTGAGTGGATTTGGGGAACTAAAACCATTCAGGACGAACAGGGTTTCTTTGCAACCTTTATGGCTTATATGTCACATAACTTCAGCTCTACGTATACACGTACAGGTCCTCATGCCATTCTGAATGTATTGTATGATGCATTTCCGGATACCGATGTGCGTAAGGAGAATTTTGCGCTGACGGGATTAACCGCTGCGGAAAAACCTACAGCAGGATCGCTAAGCGTTCCTTACCAAAGCAGGAAATTCACTGCGGAATCGCCTGGACTTGATTGAAGCAGAAGCTAAGGCACGCCTTGGCCAGGATGGTCCGGCTGCACAGGCGTTGTTTGAATTAAACAGTGTTCGGGATGATGCGTATACCCTTTCCACCAGCACGGGCCAGGCGCTTATTGATGAAATTCTTCTTACCAGGAGATTGGAGTTATGGGGAGAAGGTTTCCGATTTATTGATTTAAAGCGATTGAATCAACCTCTGGATCGCCTTGCAGGTGTGAGCAATCACCCTCCTGCAGTGGCTCAGATATTTGAAGTTCCGGCAGGCGATATCAAATGGGAGTTTTTAATTCCGCTGAATGAGTTAAACGCTAACCCAGCGATGGTACAAAATCCGCAGTAACATGTTGTGAAAAGGATGTTAAAAGCCCCTGGAATTTACCGGGGGCTTTTTTATTGTCAGTCAATCTAAAGGATAGTGTATGAAGTACTTTGTTTACTTTTGCAGAAATCGAAATAACCTGATCTATTGATGCTCTTCATCTCCCGCAAAGAACATTTCAACGCTGCGCATAAGCTTTATAATCCATCCTGGAGTAAAGAAAAGAATGTTGAAGTATTTGGCCCCTGTGCCAACGATAACTGGCATGGTCATAATTTTGACCTGATTGTAACCGTGAAGGGAAATCCCGATCCGGAAACCGGTTTTGTGGTTGACCTGAAAAAACTCAGTTCACTGATACGCACAGAAGTAGTGGATAAACTTGACCATAAGAATATTAACCTGGATGTTGACTTCATGGCAGGCAAAATGGCGAGCTGTGAAAACCTGATTATTGAAATCTGGAAAATTCTGGAGAGAAAACTTCCTGCTATACCTACGAATGGAAAACTGCATTCGGTCAGACTATACGAGACCCCGCGTAATTATGTTGAGTACTTCGGGGAATAGTCCTACCTTCCTGAGGAATACATCATGCCCATGAAACTTTATTTTGTAGCGGGTGAGCGATCGGGAGACCTGCATGCGGGAAACCTTATCAAGGCCATATCGGACCGAGTGCCGGATTTAAAGAGTCGGGGATTTGGAGGAGACCACATGCAACAAGCTGGGATGGAGGTAGTGGTGCATTATCGTGAGATGGCCTTTATGGGTTTTGCCGAAGTATTGGCTAACCTGACTAAAATTTCAAAGAAACTTAAACAGTGCAAAACAGATATTCTGAAGTTTAATCCTGATGCTGTTGTATTAATCGATTATGCAGGGTTTAATCTTCGCATAGCAAGATTTGCGAAGCAACACGGAATAAATGTATACTGGTACATTTCACCAAAAGTTTGGGCGTGGAACCAAGGCAGGGCAGTAAAACTCAAAGCTGTTATTGATCGGATGTTCGTTATTCTTCCTTTTGAAAAGGAATTTTTTAAGAAATATTCCTGGGATGTCGATTATGTGGGTAATCCAGTACTCGATGCGATTAAAGCCCATAAGACAGATGATGCCTTTTTACAAAAGAATGAATTTTCTGCAGACAAGCCATTAGTAGCATTGTTGCCAGGAAGCAGAAAGCAGGAAGTAAAATTGATCCTTCCGGTGATGACGGAAGTGATAAAACAGAATCCTGCTGTTCAATTCGGTGTTGCTGTTGTGGATAATCTTCCGGCTGAATATTATCAGGGTTTAAAAAATTTATCCAACGTAAAATTAATTGCGAACGCTACCTACGATTTATTGAGTCATGCCAGCGCAGCTGTTGTCACTTCCGGAACAGCAACCTTGGAGACAGCATTGTTTAATGTACCACAGGTAGTGGTATATCGGGCAAGTCCATTGAGTTATAGTATTGCAAAACAAGTAATCAGGGTTCCGTATATCTCGTTAGTTAACCTGATTGCTGGGAAAGAAGTAGTGAAGGAATTGATTC
>CAZCRJ010000178.1:0-4529 GCA_964501015.1 uncultured Roseivirgaceae bacterium
CCGAATTATTATGTCGGTACAACATTTCAGGGAGAAGTTGATTGGTTAAAAAATTGGATAACTAACCGAATGACATGGTTGGATACTTCAATTCCATTACTCGTAACATCATCTACAGAATTAGTAACATCACCCATAAGTGTATATCCTAACCCATTCGAAAATTCTGTTTCGATACGGTTTACTCTTTTTCGTGAGGGTATAATCAGCACTGGTGTATATGACACCTATGGAAATACTGTTTTACCTTTAGCATCTAGTTATCGTGATGCTGGTGAAGGTGAAGAAGAACTCCAGTTGAACACTTTACCGGCAGGGATGTATTATATCAAGTTCACACTTCCGGATGGACGTGTGAAAGTAGAAAAATTACTGAAAGTGCGATAGGTCTAAGCGCTATGCCGATATACCCGATTAGTAGCTTCCCAGTTAGACATTTTATAGATAAGTGCCTTTTCTTGAGGTGAGAATGTTACCTCTGCTTTGGGTTTAATAGCTTCGTTGTATTTTTCAAGACTGGAATAAAATTGTAAACGATATTTAAATACAGTTTTACTTCCAATGGCTTTTTTAAAATCCCGTAAGGAAGAACGCTCATCCATCCAGAATAAACATAAGGAATCATTTTCGGCAGTTCCGGGCATAAATGGAAAGCGTGAACCTGCCAGGTTGCGTAATACTTCTTCTTTAAATCCGATTTTACCGGAAATATAGACAGTCACCCATTCCATAGAATTAACTGTTTTACTTACTTTTTGCATTATTAAATCGATTAAAAAATAACCCACGCCAATGTTAGTACGGTGAAGTGGGTATTGTTAAAAATATGTTGTAACCCATTGATAACCAATTGTTTTGGTTTTTGTCCGGGTATAATGATGTTCTAACGGATGAAGCGAAAATTAGATTCAAAAAACTATAGATATTTTGATTTTTTTATAATTCTTTACCGTACTTGAATGTGATACCTGGTAGTTCCTATGACAATGAAGGCTGATCTCAGTAATGCAGATGTAACGAATAGAACCGTTAAGGCCAATCATCCTGGGTTAATATATGCCGGATATTCTTATAATAATTCCATTCGATTGGTTCGGGCTGGATCAGAATTTTTTGATCTTCTTGAGTCATTGATTGATAATGCAAAGTACAACATTCATCTCCAGACCTATATACTGGTAGAAGATGATACAGGTAAACGAATAGTAGATGCATTAATAAAAGCATCCAAGAGAGGAGTGCATGTTTATGTTTTGGTGGATGGGTATGCTTCACAGGATTTATCAGCATCCTTTATTGAAAGACTTAAATCCAATGGCATACACTTCAGATTTTTCGGACCAGTTTTAAAAAGCAAGTATTTCTATTTTGGCCGAAGGATGCACCATAAAGTTGTGGTGGTGGATTCCTACTTCAGTCTGGTGGGAGGCATTAACATTGGAAATCATTATAATGACACGGCCGAAAATATTGCATGGCTGGATTGGGCATTGTATTGCGAAGGGTATACTTCTTTTGAACTTGAAGGAATCTGCAAAGCCAGGGTTAAGCAAATGGTAAAAGTAGCTGAAAACGGAAGTCAGCAACAACAGACAATGGAGTATAGCGGAAGGTACCTTGTACGGCCACGGGTCAATGACTGGGTTCGGAGAAAAAAGCAAGTAACTGCCAGCTATCTGGAAATGTTGACGTATGCACGTTCGCATGTGGTGATCTTGTCGAGCTACTTTTTACCGGGTAAGGTTTTACGGAAGCAATTAAGCAAGGCGACTAAGCGGGGAGTAAAAATCACGGTTATACTTGCTGGAATTTCGGATGTTCCCGTAGCCAAGTATGCCGAACGGTACATGTATCGGTGGATGCTGCGTAACCATATTGAAATTTATGAATACCAACGAAGAGTGCTTCATGCCAAGCTCGCTACCTATGATGGTAAATGGGTAACCATTGGATCCTATAATGTTAACAATATCAGTGCGTATGCCAGTGTGGAGTTGAATGTGGATATTTTAAACGGAGGCTTCGCAGTGGATGTAGAGAATCGTTTAAACAAGATTATTAAAACAGATTGCGTTCAAATTACGAGAGAAACGTACAAACAGAATCAAACGTTAGTAAATCAATTTATTCAACGTAGTGCGTACGATATTTTTCGCGTGGTGCTTTTCTTGTTTACATTTTATTTCAAGCAGCGTGATTAACCAGAGAAAGGGTTTATGGACTCCCTCGTATTCTTCTGATCAGTGCACCAACCGTATTTCGGTTCCAGTTGGCAAACCTTCCACGTTGTATAACCAACAGATTGTCATCAGGATGACTTAAGTAAAAATGAAAGACAAACTTTTCATTCGGAGTAGCCCAGCCGGTAATCTGCCCGAAGCGCAAATCATTAAAAATCAATTTATCCCCCCGTCTTTCTACCGTATAATAGCCTTCCGAAAACCGAATAAGGTGCTGCAAGGATTCATGCCCTTCTACTGAGGATAAAAGGTCTTTATTCTGGGGAAAATAATGAAAGGTCATTTCTGGTCCGGAATCAAAAACAGAACGGTGCCCAATATGAAAGCCCGAATCATCTTCTGCCGCAACAAACCATAGCCAGGTATTTAAAGGAGTTGGGGTAGTTAAAAATCGGTTATACTGTATTGAATTATGATTCAAGGCTTGTGTTACTTCCCGTCCAACGGTGATTTTGTTGTAGGCGGCATAAACGAGGTATACCGAACTGATGATCAGACTATAGCGTACCCATTTACTGCGTGAAGGATGATCACTGCGTAAGATAACTAACATTAAGGTCGCTATGCCCAGGGCTACAGAGAAAAAGGGATCAGCAACGAATAAAAAATGATAGGCAAAGCGCTGATGACTAAAGGGTTCGAACCAACCGACCCCATAGGCATTGCAGGAATCAATCAGTAAATGAAGGGTCATTTGAACCCCTAAAAAGATGATCCACGACCGTAACCGCATATCTGGTTTTTGATACCAGCGGTCTGCCATAAAGGCAAGCCCGATGGCAGTGAGGAATACAAACAGAAAGGAATGTGTGAAGCCGCGATGCGCCAACAGATTTTCGGAGAAGGATAGCCAAAAGGCGGCAAGAAAATCAATATCAGGAAGGCTTTGTGCGATGGCACCAATAAACATGGCATGTTTCCCGAGCTTTTTACCAGCCAACGCCTCTCCAACAACAGCGCCCAGTGCAAGGTGAGTCAAGGAATCCATAGATAATACGTTTAAATTTGTTGCGCTTCGTAGTGCAGTGAGTATGGCATTCTTAAAGCCTAACCATCTGCAAAACAAATGAACGATTAATGGTATTTTGTGTTATACTTGAGCAATTATCAATTCTATGTCAAAAGTAACATTCGACAACAGTCAAAGCACATTTTTCAAGGCACTTAAGGAGAAAGTAGACAACTATTTCGCTGAAAATCAGTTAAGCCCTTCCGGTGGATGGAGATTGTACTTTAAGGGAATTTTCCAGGTGGTAACAGCCTTGAGTCTGTATGGAATTCTGGTCTTTTTTACTCCGGTTACATGGCTGGCAATAGTGCTAACCATTTTATTAGGGATAAACATGGCTTTAATTGGCTTTAACATCATGCATGAGGGGGGGCACCAGAGTTTTTCCCGGTTTGGTTGGATTAACAAACTATCTGTTTATTCGCTCAATTTTCTGGGTGGTCATTCTGACTATTGGAAGATAAAACATAATATTAATCATCACACCTTTACTAATATTGAGGGTCTGGATTCCGATATCGATGTGTTACCCTTTATGCGGCTTCACGAGGAACAACCCCGTTATTGGTTTCATAGGTTTCAGCATATTTACTGGGTTATATTGTATGGACTATCCTACTTATCGTGGATATTTTATGATGATTTTAAAAAATATTTCTCTGGAAAAGTCACCCTTGACATGAAACCCAAAAAATGGAATCTGAAGGAGCACCTTGTCTTTTGGGCCACAAAAGTTATGTATATAGGCGTGTTTATCATATTACCAGTGGTTATGGTTGGATGGCTTAAAGCACTGGTTGGTTTCGTAATTGTTGCGTTTGTTACCGGTTTATTCATCAGCATCGTATTTCAGTTAGCGCACGTGGTAGAAGGTACACAGTTTATTACACCCCATGATTCTACAACGAAAATTGATCATGAGTGGGCAATCCATCAGATTAGCACAACCGCTAATTTTGCCACAAAGAATAAATTCCTTTACTGGCTATTAGGTGGGTTGAATTTCCAGATCGAGCATCATTTGTTTCCTCGGATAAGTCATATCCACTACCCGCAGGTAAGCAAGTTTGTGAAAGAGGTGTGCAAGGAATACAACATTACCTACATTGAATATACGTCCATGTTCAGGGCATTTTATTCTCACCTGGTTCATTTAAAACACCTCGGTACCGCGTAACAATTTCTTCTTTTAAGTTGACAAAGGTGGTAAGATCAATACTTCCCAGTACCTTTGTGCCTATTATATCGTGACTTGTGAATTACCTATCTGCTGAAAACAT
>CAZCRJ010000178.1:4539-6043 GCA_964501015.1 uncultured Roseivirgaceae bacterium
TCTCCAAATCGTTTAACGATCGCTGGCTTTTTAAAGACCTCTCCCTGGGCATTGGCCAAGGTGAAAAATATGCCTTTGTAGGCAATAACGGGGTTGGAAAATCCACCTTATTGAAAATACTAACTGGAGAATTAGCGTCTGATTCAGGCACTGTGGTTATCCGTGATGGAATCCGTCTTGGATACCTTACGCAACAGCCTTCGGTGGATGAGAATTTAATGGTAAAGGATATCCTGTTTAATGAATCCAACGAAGTAGCCCGCGCTGTTAAGGAATATGAAGATTGTCTTCACCATGCAGACGTTTCGGCAGAACGTATGCAGGCTGCACTGGAAAAAATGGAAGAATTAAATGCCTGGGATTACGATTCAAAAGTACAGGAGGTAACCAATAAGCTTGGGGTACCGGATATGGACAAGAAGTTCAGGGAATTATCGGGTGGCCAAAAGAAGCGGATTTTTCTTGCCCAGCTTTTATTGAATGAACCCGACCTCATCATTATGGATGAGCCCACCAATCACCTTGACCTATCGGCCATTGAATGGCTTGAACACTTCCTGGCAGGTTCACAGATTACCTTAATCATGGTTACCCACGACCGGTATTTTCTGGATGCTGTAGCTACTGAAATCATTGAACTCGACCGTCAGAAACTTTTCCGGTACAAGGGCAACTATGCCTATTACCTGGAGAAGAAATCGGAGCGTGAAGAAATATTGAAGGCTGAAGTTTCAAAAGCCCGTAACCTGTTGAAAAAGGAATTGGAGTGGATGAGGCGTCAACCTAAGGCAAGGGGAACAAAAGCCAAATACCGGGTGGAGGCCTATTATGAATTAAAAGAAAAAGCATCGCAGGATTTGCGTAAGGATAGACTTGAACTTGACATCAAAGAAACACGCCAGGGAGGTAAAATACTAGAAGTAAATAAACTGTGTAAATCATTTAATGGGCTGCCAATAGTAAGCGATTTTTCCTATGTGTTTAAAAAGCAAGACCGCATTGGCATTGTAGGAAATAATGGCATTGGAAAAAGTACATTCCTTAACATGATTACCGGCAAACTAAAACCTGATTCTGGTGAGTTGCTTCCCGGTGTTACGACCAAGTTTGGGTATTTCACACAAGATTCCATGAACCTCAATCCGGCTAACCGGGTAATTGAAGAGGTAAAGGATATTGCGGAATTTATTACGTTATCGGATGGTTCCCAGATTTCGGCTTCAAAGTTTTTAGATAATTTTTTATTCCCTCCGGATAAGCAATACACTTTTGTGGAGAAGCTTAGCGGAGGGGAGAAGAAACGGCTTCAGTTGTTGAAGATGCTGATCACCAATCCGAATTTTTTAATTCTGGATGAGCCCACCAATGATTTTGATATTGATACGCTTAATGTGTTGGAGGATTTTCTGGAGAAGTTCACCGGATGCCTGATGTTGGTTTCACACGATCGGTATTTTATGGATCACCTGGTCAATCAGCTCTTTGTGTTCGAAGGAAACGGAGT
>CAZCRJ010000179.1:0-5995 GCA_964501015.1 uncultured Roseivirgaceae bacterium
CTTACGACCTTTGGGTTATGAGCCCAACGAGCTACCAACTGCTCCACCCCGCGATATTGAGGCACAAAAGTAGAACCAATAGGGGTAAAAACCAAATTAAGACCAAACCTTACACAAACACTGCTGTGAATTCGTACTTTTCAAAATTCGATTTTGTTAATGGATGAAGGAGAAGAATTAATAATCGTTGTGGTGAGGATTAACAATTTACAAAGTTTATATCTGGCAACATTCAGATGACTCCTCTGGTACTTTTTATGGCTTAGGTCAAGTTCTTCTTTTTATGCTTCTGGCATTTTTGGTTCATGTCTTTGTTACCTTAGCACTGCTGTAAAAACGATGATTCAATCCACACCCCCACTTGCCGAACGTATGCGTCCTTCCACGCTGGAGGACCTGGTGGGACAGGAACATCTTGTTGGAGCGGGTGGTATTATACGAAAGGCCATTTCCTTAGGGAGTATACCGTCAATGATTTTATGGGGTCCTCCGGGTGTTGGTAAAACTACCATAGCCAACATTATTGCCCATGCAGTAAAAAAACCATTCTATACGTTAAGCGCAGTTAGTGCAGGCGTTAAAGATGTACGCGAAGTAATTGAAAAAGCGAGGTTGTCTGGGAGATCGATTTTGTTTATCGATGAAATTCACCGCTTCAATAAATCCCAGCAGGATGCATTATTAGGTGCTGTTGAAAAAGGAATTATTACACTGATTGGCGCCACAACGGAAAACCCATCGTTTGAAGTGAACTCAGCTTTGCTTTCCCGATGCCAGGTGTATACCCTCAATGCCTTGGATGAAAATGCTTTACTGAGACTGGTACAACAGGCACTACACCAGGATGAAGAATTGAAAAAACGGGAAGTTGAAATAAAAGAGCATGCTGCCCTGTTACAATTATCAGGAGGCGATGCGCGAAAGGTATTAAACCTGCTGGAGTTAGTACTTGATTCGGATCCACAAAATAAGATTGTGATTACCGATACATTGGTCATGAATGTTGCGCAGCAAAAAATAGCGCTTTATGATAAAAGCGGAGAACAACATTATGACATCATATCGGCATTCATAAAATCCATACGCGGTAGCGATCCTAACGCAGCTATTTATTATTTAGCACGAATGGTTGAGGGAGGAGAGGATGTAAAATTTATTGCCAGGAGAATGGTCATTCTGGCATCAGAGGATATTGGCAATGCGAACCCTACTGCTCTTGTAATGGCCAACAATGCTTTTCAGGCGGTGAATGTTATTGGCTATCCGGAAGCCCGAATAATTCTTGCACAGTGTGCGGTTTACCTGGCCAGTTCACCCAAAAGCAATGCCAGTTATGTGGCAATAGAAGACGCATTGCGTGTAGTACGCGAAAGCGGAGACTTGCCGGTGCCATTAGCCGTGCGTAATGCGCCAACGAAGTTGATGAAAAACCTGGGGTATGGTGCAGGGTATCAATATGCGCATAGTTTTGAAGGGAGTTTTGTAAACATGGAATTCTTACCTGACAAAATTAAGGGCACAAAGTTTTATGATCCGGGCAACAATAATCGGGAGGAAGAGTTAAGAAAGTACCTGAAGGCATTGTGGAAAGAAAAGTATGGTTATTGAACCTGAAAAATGAAGCAAATAATTTTCGAATCATCTCCTGCATTTATCATCCTTTGCGCAGCCGTAGGATTGGGCTTCGCATTTTTACTGTATTCCACTAAAAGTCCATGGGGCAAAACCCTGAATTGGGTGCTGTTTTCATTTCGGGCTATCGTATGTTTTTTGCTGGCTTTCTTTCTTCTGGGACCGATTGTAAAACAAGTCAATAATGTATTTGAAAAACCCGTGTTTGTTATTTTACAGGATAATTCGTTGTCGGTAAAAGAAGGAACAGACTCGGTAATACGAAATCGTGTAGGCGAAAAAATTGCTTTGGCGAAAAATGCACTGGATGAAAAGGGATATGAAACCAGTGTAACGAATTTCTCCAATGACGGTGTCGACCAGCAGTATTCTGCATCATCCACTAACATCCACGAATCAATCAGAAACCTTGCGAACCGGTATGAAGGAAGAAATCTTGCAGGGGTAGTATTTATCTCGGATGGTATTTATACTTCGGGGCTATCCCCGTTATACGGAAATTACACGTTTCCGGTATATGCTGTAGGACTAGGCGATACTACTGAACGTGTTGACCTGATAATCAAAAATCTGGTGTACAACAAAATTGCATACGAAGGAAACAAATTTCCCTTGCTTGTTGATGTAGGAGTAAAAGGTTTTTCCAACGAAGCCATAAATCTTATCGTTACCCATAAGGGAAAAGTACTGGAACGCAAATCGTTACGTATACCATCCGATGGACTACTCACATTTGATTTTCAACTGTTGGCTGCAGAGAAGGGAATTCAACGGTTCGATATCCAGCTTGAGGAGAAACCTGGGGAACAGAATATAAAAAACAATAGGGCAACAGTTTTTATTGAAGTAGTAGAAGGCAGGAAGAAGATAGTACTGGTAGCTTCTGCACCTCACCCAGATATAAAGGCACTGCGTTCCGTAATTGAGCAAAATTCAAATTTTGAGTTTATCCTTCACATACCCGGAATAGAAGAAACAGAAGCAAAAAATTTGCAACCTGAAAACATCGATTTGGTAATCTTCCACCAAACGCCTGATTTGCGTGGAAGAACGCGCGACTTGTTTCAGCGTTTTGCAAAAACAAAGACATCATTATTTCTTGTGTTGGGTCAATCAAGTGATCTCGTACTTATCGCACAGCAATCATTACCCCTCACCTTTGAGCAAATACCCCGGCAGTTTGATGAGGTTACACCAGTACTCAATACTTCTTTTTCAAACTTTACACTATCTGCGGAAGCCAATTCAATTTTTTCAACCTACCCACCGGTCCAGGTTCACTTTGGTAAACTTGTCCTTCCGATTACGGCAACGTCACTTTTAGTGCAAAAAGTAGGAAGTCTGGTAACCGACAAACCGTTACTCTACATCCATACAGATGAAGAACGAAAAGTTGCCATAATGCTGGGCGAAGGACTGTGGCGCTGGAGATTACACGAGTATTCACGGACAGAGAAAACAGAAGCCTTTGATGAAGTATTCGGAAAGCTGTTTCAATTCTTAAGCACCACGGACGATAAACGCAAGTTCAGGAGTTATCCGGTGCAACAAGAATTTGCTGATACGGAACCTGTTGTATTTGAAAGTCAGGTGTACAACGACATTTTTGAACCAGTTTTTGGTAATTCAATTGATATCGAGTTAACAGATGAAAGGGGTTCAAAAACGCGGTACAACTATATAACCAGTTCCGGCAACAGCCGGTATCCTATTGGCGGCCTTGATGAAGGAGTATATCGGTACAGTGCATCCACTATACTTAACGGTGCGAAGAATGAAGTAAGAGGCCAGTTTCTGGTTTCTACGCAACAGCTAGAACTCCAAAACCTTACTGCCGATTTTGATCTGCTTAGAAAACTTGCAGGTGCAACAGGCGGGACATTCGCACGGTTTGATCAGTGGGACAACCTGCAGCAGGAAATAACGCGCACGGAAGCTCGAAGTAAAATACGAAGTGAAGAGCGGTATGATTCGATCATCCACCTTAAATGGATATTCTTTTTACTCTTGCTACTGATCAGCGCTGAATGGTTTTTACGAAAATATTTTGGGAGTTACTGATCGTTGCGTAGTCTGATGGAATGCCATACCATTTTATGAATAGCAACAGAACAATAAAAAAGGCGGATTTCCCCGCCTTTCGTGTTTAATCCTTTTTCGATGCGGCTTTTGGCTTTTTAACCTTAATGGTCAGATAATCGCCTTTGTCTTCGTAGTCGGCTACAATGATTCCGCCTTCTTCGATTTCGCCTTTCAAAATTTCTTCCGCCACCGGATCTTCCAGGTATTTGGTGATGGCCCTGTTCAATGGCCGTGCACCAAACTGATGGTCATACCCTTTTTCAGAAAGGAAGTCCTTGGCTTTATCAGTCAACTCAACATTGTATCCGAGGGCTGTAATCCGGTCAAATACTTTTTTGAGGGATATTTCAATGATCTTATGAATGTGCTCGCGTTGCAGAGAGTTGAATACAATAACGTCATCCAGGCGGTTTAAAAACTCAGGACTGAACACACGCTTCAACGCATTCTGAATGGTGGATTTCATCGCATCCTCTTCATTCTCCCGCTTGGCCGCTGTGGCAAAACCGATACCACTTCCGAAATCTTTCAGATCACGAACACCAATATTCGAGGTCATGATAATAATTGTATTTCTGAAATCCACGCGTCTTCCCAATCCATCCGTAAGGATGCCATCATCTAACACCTGCAACAAAATGTTAAACACATCCGGGTGCGCCTTTTCAATTTCATCCAGTAATACAACTGAATAGGGTTTACGTCTGACTTTTTCTGTGAGTTGTCCACCTTCTTCATACCCAACATATCCCGGAGGGGCGCCCACCAGTCTAGAAACAGAAAACTTCTCCATGTATTCACTCATGTCAATACGGATCAGTGCATCTTCTTTATCAAAGAGATACATGGCCAGCACTTTCGCTAATTCTGTTTTACCCACACCAGTAGGGCCGAGGAAGATAAAGGAACCAATTGGTTTTTTCGGATCTTTCAACCCTACGCGTGTTCGCTGTATGGCGCGTGTTAATTTTTTGATAGCCTCTTCCTGCCCAATCACTTTGCCGCTGAGTTCGTCTGACATGTTCAGCAGCTTATTGCTTTCTTTTTGTGCAATTCGTTTAGTAGGAATGCCCGTCATCATCGCAATTACATCGGCTACGTTATCTTCATTCACGGTGTACTTTTCTGTGCGGGTTTTTTCTTCCCATTTAGCTTTTGCGATTTCAAGTTGCTCTAAAAGCTTTTTCTCTTTATCGCGCAATTGTGCTGCCTCTTCATACTTCTGGCTTTTTACCACGCGATTCTTTTCCTTTTTAATATCCTCGATGGCATCCTCAAACTTCACAATATCTTCCGGTACGTGTATGTTATTGATGTGAACACGCGCACCAGCTTCATCCAGCACATCAATGGCCTTGTCCGGGAGGAAACGGTCGCTGATATAGCGATCCGATAATTTTACACAGGCATTAATGGCTTCCGGTGTATAGATTACATGGTGGTGTTCTTCGTATTTTTCTTTGATGTTGTCCAGGATCTGGATGGTTTCTTCAACGGTGGTGGAATCCACCATTACCATCTGGAACCTGCGGGCCAATGCGCCATCCTTCTCGATGTACTGACGGTACTCATCTAAAGTTGTAGCACCAATACATTGGATTTCTCCGCGAGCCAATGCGGGCTTGAACATGTTGGAGGCATCCAATGATCCAGATGCTCCACCGGCACCAACGATGGTGTGAAGTTCGTCAATAAACAAAATTACATCCGCAGACTTTTCCAATTCATTCATTACAGCCTTCATCCGCTCTTCGAACTGACCACGGTATTTTGTACCGGCCACTAATGAAGCGAGATCTAGTGTAACTACGCGTTTACCGAATAGCACACGAGAAACTTTCTTCTGAATAATGCGCAGGGCCAGGCCTTCTGCAATAGCGGTTTTTCCTACACCGGGTTCACCGATCAGGATTGGATTATTTTTCTTTCTGCGGCTAAGGATTTGAGCAACCCGTTCAATTTCTTTTTCACGTCCAACAATAGGGTCCAGTTTTCCGTCTTCGGCTAGACGGGTAAGATCTCTGCCAAAGTTGTCCAACACAGGGGTGCGTGATTTTTCCGTGCCCTTCTTTTCTTTTCCTCCACCGGCACCAAAGATGCGTGATGAATCATCATCCGGATCATCGGTATCGGAAGATGCTTGCGGACCTTCGTGCTGGTATTCGAGCATTTCTTTTACGGTTTCGTAATTAACATCGAATTTGCTGAGTATCTGCGTGGCCAGGTTGTCACCATCACGCAGGATGGACAGCAACAGATGTTCGGTGCCGATGAGTTGTGC
>CAZCRJ010000180.1:0-5973 GCA_964501015.1 uncultured Roseivirgaceae bacterium
TAGCCCAATATTTAAGTGCCATTAAGGCCTTGCGATTGATTACGCCTGCTTCTTCATTACAATATTTTATGCGCAAATCGTGGATCAGGAGCAAAGAATCAATTAACCTGTTTTTCACCGCAGGATCTTTGGCATCGGATGCCAGTTTATCATAAATTTCAGCTCCGTTAATATAGATACTGGTGTTCAGCTCCGGTGTATTGGTAAGAAGCCAGGTAAGATGTGTTCTGGCTTTTGCAAATTCTCCATTTTTACGGTAGTCGTCATACAACGATATTTTTTCTTCAGCCTTAGCTTTTTGTTCTGCATCTTCGGGCCATTTCCACTCCTTACATTGTGCCCATGCGCCAGTAGCGCTGAGGAGTAATACTACCAGAAGGCCATTGGATAAAACAGATTTTTTCATTTTCATAGGTTTTTCTTAATCAAACTTTCTACGTATAAACCACTGATCATTAAACGTAAGACCAAAGTAAACTTTGAAATACGTCTCTTCTAAAACATTTTTTGACCGATCACCTCTTTTGCCTGTGCTAAAGGCTAAATCAACACTTGAACGGCCAGCTGGTACTGCTAAGCCAAAATTAATGCCAAAATCGAGCAGATCGTTATTATTTACTAAAAAAGGAGATTTTTCATAGAATAAACCGGCCCTGTACGTTATTCGCTTGAAAATATTTTCAGCCAGTTGGTCTGGTGTCATATCTCCGCCCAGGGCAAAACGCCAGGATTTACTAAAATTCTGATTATTGTCAATTTCAATATCTTCAAATTGTGACCAATCCTGTAAGGTTACTTCCATTCCTGCAGACCATTTTGATCCCTTGCTTATGCTTACGCCTGCAGTAAGAACAGAGGGGATTTTAATGTTGCCTCGATTGCTGACAAGTGTATCAGAAGTAATTGGGGTGCCACCTATATTTCTGCGCTGGAATATTGTGGTTCGCCTTGCCTTCAATTGGGTAGTCATAGCATAGGTTAACCCTGCACTTATTCTATAATCATCCTTTTTGCCTATGGAATCCTGGCTAAAGGACAACCCACCAGTAAATTGAAAATCCTTTATATAAGTCTGATCAAATACACCGATAGTATAAATAACCGGTTGAGAATCAGTGATCAATGTATTCGTATAATCATTATTGACCGAGCCAAAGAGATACGCAGCCTTAATCCCGACAGACCAATTGTCGTGTATGCGAACACCATTAGACCAGTACAGCTGTGATAGGCCACCGCTGCCTTGTTCTACAATAAACACGGAATCGGCAGGATTGGTATCGGCTACAACATTGAAATACTCCAACCGGTAGTTCTTATTCGTAAACGGCATTAGCCCGATGGAGGTACTCCATTTTCCGGCTTTTACAGGAAAGGCCGTGACCAGGTAATTCATGTTGCCGTTAACGCTCTTTAGGTTGGTTGTATCGCCCTTAATCGTTCGCGACTCCAGTAGCGCACCCGCTTGAAAAACCGTGTAATAATTGAATACCAGAAGAGCGGGGTTCTGATTGTTTACAAACCAATACTGGGGATGGCTTACGCCAACACCACCCATTGCCTGGTTATGAATAAGGGCATTTCCATACGGCTCACCGATGCCGAAGGTTGAGAAGGGAGATCGTGCAGCCTGCCCAAATGCTCCTTTTGACAACAGTAAAACGATTACCAGCAATACGTACTTTTTAAAAAGCGACATTAGCGACTTCAGTGAGGTTAAAATTTTTGCCATGTTTTGGGCACGCAAATATGAAGGCTTTCGCCTTGTTTTCAAAAATGAATCGATAGGAAGAGACAAATACAGCACTTAATTAGCAAAATCAAGGTGTTTTTTATGTTTCCAGTATGAAATTTAAGATGCCAATAAGGACTAGAAGTTCATGCTGTCGGATGGAATAGTAAACGCAAACCCAGTGGTAAATGGTGTATATCCTCCCGGAAATTGAAAAGAATTTTGTGCCCCGTTATAATCTGAAGAATATTTCCATGCCATAAACACAGTACATTGGCTTTTATTTAAGCTAATTCAGAATCTATGAACGAAAGCAAATCAATGAAACAGCGGTATCGGGTTATCGGAGTTATGTCAGGCACTTCCCTGGATGGTGTAGATATTGCCTGTTGTGTGTTTACAGGTAAGGGTTCGAACTGGAGTTTTCAAATCGAAAAGGCGTTAACTGTTCCGTACACCAAAGTGTGGCGCAATAAGCTTTCAACTGCGCATACCTTATCTGCTGAATTACTTTTAAAACTTCATGCTGATTATGGTGTGTACCTGGGAAACCTGTGCAAGAAGTTCAAATTACTTTATGGATTAAAAAAGGTGGATTTCATCGCCTCACACGGGCATACTGTATTTCATCAGCCAAAAAATAAATTCACGTTTCAATTGGGTGATGGAAACGCTATTCATGTGGCTAGTACTCTTCCTGTTATCTATGACTTCCGAAGCCTTGATGTTGCAGCAGGAGGTCAGGGCGCACCACTTGTACCTATTGGCGATCAACTGCTTTTTCCCCAATACGATATATGCCTGAATTTGGGGGGTATCGCTAATCTATCGCGCCAGGTAAAGGGTAAGCGCATCGCCTATGATATTTGTTTTGCCAACATGGGGCTTAATTACCTGGCGAGAAAGGCCGAAAAGGAATATGATCATAATGGGGCCATGGCTTCCGATGGCGAGCTTAATCTGTCCATGATGAAAGCACTTACAAAAAGGTATGATACTATTCGTAGTAAGCACCCATCACTTGGTCGCGAATTTTTCGAGAAGCATGCAAAACCAATTTTAGACCAGGAATCTATTCCGTTGATTGATCGCCTTCATACTGTTACAGAATCCATTGCAATCGAAATTGCTGCAGCACTAAAAGGAGAAGGTAACGTTTCTGTTTTATGTACCGGAGGAGGTGCGTTAAATTCCTACCTGATGTATAGACTATTACATCAGTGTGGTGATTCGGTAGATCTCGTATTACCGGATAACGCTATCATATCCTTCAAGGAAGCGATGGTGTTTGCTTTCTTGGGCGTAAAGCGTTTGTGTGGCGAAATCAATTGTTTAAAAAGTGTAACCCATGCTTCGCGCGACACAAGCGGTGGAGTGTTGGTAGGATTCTAAGACTTGACCATCTTTGCCGCCAGAATTTACCAGCCATGCAAGAACTCCTTCAAAAATTTGAAACCAAGCGTCCGGAAATTGTCTTTGAGTGGAAAGACCCAGAAACCGAAGCTGTTGGCTGGGTAGTGATTAATTCGTTACGAGGTGGTGCAGCAGGTGGGGGTACCCGTATGCGCCCCGGATTGGATAAGCGTGAGGTTGAGTCGCTCGCCAAAACTATGGAGGTAAAATTTACAGTGTCAGGTCCGCCCATTGGAGGGGCAAAATCCGGGATTAATTTTGATCCGAATGATCCACGCAAAGAAGGTGTGCTGCAACGCTGGTACGCTGCGGTTATGCCGTTATTAAGATATTATTACGGTACAGGTGGTGATTTGAATGTTGATGAAATTCATGAAGTTATTCCTATTACGGAAGATGCCGGAATCTGGCATCCTCAGGAAGGTGTATTTACCGGACACTACAAGCCAACGGAAGCTCAGAAAGTTAACCGTATTGGCCAGTTAAGACGAGGTGTTATTAAAGTAATTGAAGATGATCAATACACCCCATCCTTACAGAAAAAATATACGGTAGCCGACATGTGCACGGGTTATGGTGTAGCCGAGGCAGTTAAACATTATGATGAGATCTGGGGGGGCGAGGTAACCGGCAAACGGGCGGTTGTCCAAGGCTGGGGTAATGTTGGTGCGGCAGCCGGTTTTTACCTTTCGCGTATGGGTGTTAAAATTGTAGGAATAGTTTCCCGGGAGGGTGGCGTGTTACGAAGGGAAGGATTTACACCGGAAGAAATCGCTAACCTGGTTGCCAACAGAGTAAACAACAAACTTATTTCGCCTGATCTGATTCCGTATGAAACGTTGGACAAACAAATATGGGATCAGTCCTTTGAAATATTTGTGCCGGCAGCATCCTCCCGCCTAATCACCAAGGATCAGGTTGATCGTATGATGGTTTCCGGTCTGGAAGTTTTCTCCTGTGGCGCCAATGTTCCTTTTGCTGATGCTGAAATATTTTTCGGTGCTACCGGAGTGTATGCCGATGAAAAATTCTCGGTGATTCCGGATTTTATTGCCAACTGCGGGATGGCCCGTGTGTTCGCCTATTTTATGGAAAGCGAAGTAAGCATGGATGATGGAGCAATCTTCTCTGATATATCCCGAACCATTCGTAGGGCACTAGAAAAAACATATCATACAAATCAATCCAAAACTAAAATTGCTCAGACTTCCTTTGAAATTGCACTACGCCAATTGATCTAACACGTATTGATTGAAAACTGGTAATCCTGTTTCGTGCACAAGTATGATTAATGAGCTGCGAAAAACGGATACGTGAGCAGGTAAACTATTGCACCTGCAAAATATCCCATTAATGCCAGAAGTGTAATTCTTTTAAGATACCAGATGAAATCGATTTTTTCCATACCCATAGCCGCTACCCCAGCTGCTGAACCGATGATCAACATACTTCCTCCGGTACCGGCACAATACGCCAGGTATTCCCAGATCATATGGTCTGTCGGATAAATATTCATGTCGTACATACCCATGCTGGCAGCCACTAGCGGAACATTATCCACAATGGAGGACAGGATTCCGATTAAGGTTATTATGATTCGGATATCACCCAACGAATGAGTCAATCCTTCTGCAAATACATGCAGTGTTCCCATTGCCTCCAATGAACCTACAGCTAATAAAATTCCTAAGAAAAACAGCACGCTTGACATATCAATTCGGCTTAACGCATGCGCAGCAGAGTAATTCTTTCTTGCCGCTTCGTCCAAGTCTGGGTTGATGAGTTCTGACACTACCCAAAGTACTCCAAGTCCCAACATCATACCCAGGTATGGAGGAAGATGTGTTACCGTTTTGAATATGGGCACTGATATAAGGGAGAGAACTCCAATAATTAATATCAAGGTGCCGGATCCGCTTTCTTCACTGTGGTCATCAGCTTTTTTCTCCTTAATGCCAAGTTCACCTTTTAGTTTGAAACTGAGATAAATTAATGGAATAATAGCACAAACAATACTAGGCAGAATCAGTGTGCGCATAATATTAAAGGCAGTAATCTGTCCGCCAATCCACAACATGGTGGTGGTAACATCACCAATAGGCGACCATGCGCCTCCGGCATTTGCAGAAACGACAATCATCCCGGCAAAAAACAATCTCATTTCCTTATTCGGAATCAGTTTCCGGATCAGCGAAACCATTACGATAGTGGTGGTTAGGTTGTCCAAAACGGCTGACAGGATAAATGATACCCCACATACAATCCATAATAACTTTTTAGGATTTTGTGTTTTAATGCGATCGGTAATAAACTTAAAGCCATGATGGGCGTCCACCAATTCAACAATGGTCATCGCACCCATTAAAAAGAAAAGAATTTGAGCAATTTGATTAAGATGATCACCCAATTGTTCAATTACATATTCACGGTGAATATCGACACTGCTCAATAATCCGAAATTAGCAGCCGACCGCTTAAGTTCATCTAAAAAGTGATTGAAGTGAGCACTCTGCAATAGTGTAGCCGGAGGATCGGAAACCATAAATAAGGTCCAGCATATAACCCCGGTTAATAGTGCTGTTGCAGTTTTGTTGATTTTTATGGGATGCTCTAAGGCTATGGCGAGGTAGCCAATAATGAAGATGATGACAATTGCCAGTTCCATTAATGCAATAGGTTTAGACTCGGGATAATATTACAGCATCATCACAGCATCACCAAATTTAATTATGATTAACGGAGTGCAGCGGAATACTTTTCCGGAGAATGCGGGTTTTAAAATCCCTAGGAAAAAGATTATTTATGGAATTTTGGCTTAGTTTCCAGAA
>CAZCRJ010000181.1:0-5946 GCA_964501015.1 uncultured Roseivirgaceae bacterium
ACATCTTTTATGGTTGGTGGGACTGGCGGTTCCTATCGTTAATTATTTTCAGCACGCTTGTTGATTACCTGGTGGGCCTCGGCCTTCTGAAGACGGAGAATGTCACGAAAAGAAAAATTTTGTTGCTCACCAGCATTGTAGTAAACCTCGGGTTTCTTGGCGTTTTTAAATACTATAATTTCTTTGTCGATAATTTCATTGCTGCCTTCTCCTTTTTTGGCACACAACTAAATGCCAGTTCCTTAGCGATCATTTTACCCGTAGGCATAAGCTTCTATACCTTTCAGACTTTGAGCTATTCTATTGATGTGTACAGAAGAAAGCTCGAGCCTACCAAAAACGTAATTGCCTTTGCCGCATTCGTTAGTTTCTTTCCGCAATTGGTGGCAGGCCCGATAGAACGTGCCGTTAACCTGCTTCCTCAATTCTATAGTACACGAACGTTTGACTACAGCAAGGCTATTGATGGGCTCCGTCAAATACTGTGGGGCTTTTTTAAGAAAATTGTCATTGCCGATAATAGCGCTACGTACGCCAATCTTATTTTCAATAATCATGAGGACTATCATGGAGCCGTGCTCATATTGGGAGCCGTATTTTTTGGCATCCAGATTTATGGCGATTTTTCCGGCTACTCCGATATTGCCATCGGCACGTCTCGCCTGCTGGGCATTAATCTGATGCGGAATTTTGCCTTCCCCTATTTCGCGCGCGACATCGCTGAATTTTGGAGACGCTGGCATATTTCGTTATCCACCTGGTTCCGCGATTATGTTTATTTGCCCCTGGGCGGCAGTAAAGGTGGTGTCGGTATGCAACTCCGAAATGTATTCATCATTTTCCTGGTCAGTGGTTTCTGGCATGGCGCAAACTGGACATTTATTGTGTGGGGCGGATTAAATGCTCTCTATTACTTGCCCCTGCTCCTATCAAAATCCAATCGTACCCATACCGATATTGTGGCGCAGGGGAAGCTGTTACCCTCTATCAAAGAGGCGTTCGCTATGCTCATAACCTTTTCACTTACTTCACTGGCGTGGATATTTTTCCGCTCCGCAGATCTCACCAACGCTATCGTATACCTTCATAATTTGTTTACCGGCTTACTCGTAAGTGACAATTACCCAGTGGCGCTTTCCTTTTTGATGGAAAAAGTGGGCGCAGTCATGCTTATGTTTATCGGTTTCTTCTTTGCTGTTGAGTGGCTTGGTCGCGAGCAGCAATTTGCTATCGCTACTCTGGGCTCAACCTGGAAACGCCCCGTCCGGTGGTCCTTTTATTATTCCATCATGATCATCATTATACTGTATGGCGGACAACAACAACAGTTTATTTATTTCCAGTTCTAACATGATGCTACGCTTCATTAAAAAAATAGCCCTCTTTCTTTTACTGTTTAGTATCCTCATCGCTATTGGTGTTATTCTTCCACAAACACCACGCGCCTCCCGTGCCCACATCTTGGCGCAACGTGACAAAGATTCGCTTTTGCGCGAGGTATCCCCTCCCCGATTGATTTTAATTGGTGGTTCCAATACCAGCATGAGCCTGAACAGCCAGATGGTATATGACTCACTTGGTTTATATCCTGTCAACACGGGGCTTAGTGCTTCCATAGGGTTATTCTACATGCTCGACAATACATTACGCTACGTTAAAGCTGGCGATGTAGTAATTGTTTGTCCGGAGTACTCTCAATTTTATGAAGACCTGGCAATGGGTACTGAAGATCTGTTGCGCATTGTACTGGATAAATCGCCACGTGAACTTGGTCACTTGCATTTTCGGCAACTCAGCAACAGCTTGAAATACCTTCCCAAGTATGCGCTGGCAAAATTTAAGCCTTCAGAATATTTATTTTATGAAAACGAGAACGAGGTTTATTTGCGTAGTTCCTTTAACCACTATGGCGACATGACTACGCATTGGTTTCTGGAAGGACGATCGTTTGCTACGCTCCCTCCCCTTGTTCATGCCCAATACGATTCGTATGTGATCGACTACCTTCACCAGTTTAAAAAATCGGTTGAAGAGAAGGGTGCGCAGCTCTATATCACATTTCCCGCCTTACATGAACCGTCTTTTGATCAGGACTCGATCGAAATTAACCGGCTGGCGAAAAGTTTACAGGATGGTGGGTTTACACTTTTGGGTAGTCCATCTCGCTATCGGATGCCCGATTCCATACTGTTTGATACACCCTATCATTTGATCCAACCGGGCGTGAATCACCGCACACACTTATTGATGGAGGATTTACGAAAAACGCTTACACCCCGGTAAGCGCGGCAAACCGTGATTAGGATTTCTGTAAACGATGATGCATATCCCTATTCCCCACTGGTGGTAGCCCGAACTTTGCCTATTACTAAATGTGAAAAAGTGTATCAACTAAAAAAAATCAATTGCTTATGAAAACTAATGAAAAAGAACAAAAAGGCGTTAAGTATACTCATGGAAACTCTAGTTCCCCACTACCCGGTGTGCGTTCAGCCGACCTCCAGCCAAATAAGAATGCCGATCATAAAGGTACCAGCAAAGATGTTTCGGAACTTGAAAGAAAGCGCGTAGAACGCGTTGAAGCTGAAGAGGCTAAGAAGCAGAAAACTCGTGAAGGAAAGAAGTAATCAACTAATTAATTAATAAAATAGTACAATTATGATAAAAAGAACATTCGTTGCTTTAGTAGCAACTACCATGATGCTTACAGTAACGCATCACATTACAGCGCAGCAGGCAACGTTGGTATCCAATACTACAGTTGCTCCGGAGGAGACCTGGACGCTTTTGGGAACACGTACAGTTGACTTTAGCAGCGATAGCGTTGTGATCGTGGTAGCTGATAGTGCCACCCATTTTACATCGTTAAAGTTAACCGTATTGAACGGACCATTGGATATGGATAAAGCTACCGTTCAATTTACAGATGGTGAAACCACAGATGTTGACTTAACTAGTGATAGGAAGGCGGATATGATACTCTCTAAAAAGGAGCACACTCATAAAGAGAGTACTGAATCTGGAAAAGAGTACGCTAAAAAGGAGAACGCAGGAACTGAAAAAGAGAAAAACACGAACAAGGGGGATCAGGTTTTTGAATTAGTGGATAATGATAAATCCATTGAGAAGGTTACGTTTTACTATGGAAGTAAGAATGAAAACAAGTTTGATAATAAGAATGAAAAGTGGAATGAAAATAGGAATGAAAGCAACGCGGGTACGCAATCCGTTGTAGAGCTTTGGGGTAATAGTACTTCTACTTATAAAAAATAACGAATCAGAAGATACTATAAAATATAGACCTCCAAATGGGGGTCTATTTTTTTTGCCTGTGCAGTGCTGCACTAGCATGGACCGGTATAAACTGAAAAAGCACCGTTAAGTTTTCACTCAACAGTGCTTTCCTCACGTAAGCCGACTTCAGTATTCCTATAGTGGCTTTAGGATTTTTATAGCCTTTTGGCATTGATTTCTTACTTCAAAATTCACTAAAAAGTGGCACCCGTTTGTTATACGAAATCCAAATAATATTGCATTATTTTCACTTCCTTACTATATACATTCCAATGCGATCCACACTGTTTTATTTGCCTTCGCATGAGTGCGCATGGACGTAGAGTATTCCCCAATAACCAGGAGGTAGATGTTACAGGTATCACAGGTTTTATTGAATACTGCCTGTTATGCTGTATATTTACCAGGTACAGATATCGTAAACTCAAACAGATTGTCGCTGCGCTATTTTGGCTATGGATAGGTTCACAAAAATGACACATGAAGATCTATATCAAATACATGGTGAGCTTGCGTTGTAAGATGATCGTAAAAGAGGCACTTACTAAATTAAACATTCCTTTTACCACCATTGAGCTTGGTGTGGCCGACATCAATCAGAACTTAACCAGTGATCTGCACGACCGGTTAAAGAACAAGCTCCTGCTCTCGGGATTAGAATTATTAGACGATAAGCGCAGTATATTAATTGACCGGATAAAAAATGTAATCATTGAAATGATCCATTATTCCGAAGAAATGCCCAAGGTCAACTACTCCGATTATATTGCTGAAAAACTAGGCTATGATTATAACTATTTATCCAATGTGTTTTCGGAAGTAAAAGGCACTACCATCCGGCAGTTCATCATCTTCCATAAAATTGAAAAAGTAAAAGAATTGCTGTTGTATAATGAACTAAACCTCTCTGAAATTTCCTATAAACTTCATTATAGCAGCGTATCGCACTTATCTAATCAATTTAAAAAAATTACAGGTCTCTCCCCCTCCTTTTACAGAAAGCTGAAAATTAAGCGTAAATCCTCCCTGGAATACCTATAGTATTGACTTTGGTTATAAGTAATATATGCAATAAGCCTGTTCAACAGTGTAACACTTTGGAAAGGTAGTAGCGCTATATTTGAGGTGATCGAGATGAACGTTACCGAAATACACTGACCTTCAGTAACTAAAGTGTACAGTCATTCATTTTTGATTCAATTTTTTAAAAAAATGGTTATGACTAACGAAGTCCTTGACGTAGAAATTGCCCAACCCTTTATTATCGTAGAGATACTGGAATATGTACCGAATGCTGTGCTTATCAAAACCATCGTTAGAAAAACAACCGGGAATGTAAGCGCTGTATCCTTTGATATGGGCGAAGCACTCGCAGAACGAACTTCGGCTTTTGATACTTTTATACAAGTAATTGATGGAAAGGGGGAAATTGTGATTGATGGTGAATCCCATATGCTGGATACCGGTTCGTCTATTATAATCCCCGCCCATGCGAGCCAAATCATTAAAGCCAATGTTCGGTTTAAAATGCTATCAACTACCATTAAAAGTGGCTATGAAGATGTTAGTCTAGGCTAGCGGAGTAGCGACCCAATGCCTTACCCTCGTAATGGAAGGCTTCAATTCCTCCTTTTAGGTTATACAGATTGGTAAATCCAAGTTGCGTTTCCAATTGCCGAATGGCCGTTGCACTGCGCTTACCCGACTTACAGTACACCACAACTTTTTTATCCCGGCTAATACTGTCCGCCTGGGCTACTACTGTTGCCAGCGGTAATAACAGACCACCCACATTATTCAACTCATGTTCTACAGGTTCGCGTACGTCAATAAGTTGCAAGGCCTCATCCTGTTCCAGCCAGAAGAGGTACTCCGCTACTGAAATCTCTTTTATTTCCGATTCCCGTACAGACATACCACAAAACTGTTCGTAATCAATAAGCGAATGAATGGTGGCATTCGGTCCGGTAAGCGGATTGGCCACATTCGCTTTAAAGTTAAGAATCCGTGTTTCGAACGTAAGTGCATCAAAGACGAATAACCTGCCTTGAAGAATTTCACCCACACCCGTAATTACCTTAATGACTTCCAGGGCCTGCATACTGCCAATAATACCGGGCAACACCCCCAGCACGCCACCTTCTGCACAATTGGGTACCACGCCTGGAGGTGGTGGCGAGGAAAATAAATCCCGGTAGTTAGGCCCTTTTTCACCCTTGCTGTTTTTTGCATTGAAAACCGTTACCTGTCCCTCAAACTGAAAAATGGAGGCAAAGACATTGGGCTTATCGAGCAACACGCAAGCATCGTTTATTAAATAGCGCGAGGGAAAGTTATCCGTACCATCGGCAACTACATCATAATCCTGTATCAACTCCAGTGCATTTTTAGCCGTAATCCGGAGCTGGTGAATACAAAAGGTGATGTACGGATTTAATTGCTGAAGGCGTTGTTGGGCAGCTTTAACTTTAGACACTCCAATTTCGTCAACGCCAAACAACACCTGGCGTTGCAGGTTACTCTCTTCTACTACATCATCATCTATAATGCCGAGCGTTCCCACACCGGCTGCTGCCAGATAAAGCAAGAGTGGACTGCCTAGTCCGACCGCACCCACAACCAATACGCGGGAGGCTTTAAGTTTGAGTTGGG
>CAZCRJ010000182.1:0-5941 GCA_964501015.1 uncultured Roseivirgaceae bacterium
CGGTCTTTTGCAGAAGCAGCTTTTACCGGATCAAATTCAATTCCGGTTTCTTCATTTTCAATTTCTTCCAGGATATCATCTAACTCGATAATCACACTTTGTAATCGTTCGAATAATTTTTCATACGCTTTGGAGAAGCCGGATACCGCTTGCAAATGGGTGCGGGCTTCCACCAATGAATTGCGCGTGGCGTAGTCTGATCGCGAAAGAGAATCCAAAATGGTATTGAACCTGCTTTTAATATCTTCAGCATGTTCCATAATCTGTAGTTCAGATTCCAGCTTTTCCTGTTCACCTTCTTCAAACCCGGCCTTTACCAATTCATCGAGTTGGAAATTGATGTAGTCTGCCTCTTCCCGCAAGGTGTCTGCTTGTTTTTGTAGATCTTCGTATGCTTTCTTTTCATTTAAATAGGTGTGCCAGAATTGCTGATAGTCGGTTATCAACGATTGGTTTCCGGCATAGGCATCCATGAGCCGCAATTGAAAAAACTGATTTCCCAACTGCAAGGTTTCATGTTGGGAATGAATATCCATTAACTGGTTACCGAGTTTTTTTAAAACGTCCAGCGTTACCGGTGTATCGTTAATGAATGCCCTTGATTTGCCTCCCGGACTAATTTCCCTTCGAATGACTGTCTGATCATCATAGTCCAGGTCTTCCTTGGCAAAAAATTCCTGTAATGAATAGGAGCGAATATCAAACACTCCTTCAGTAATGCATTTCTCCTGTTCGTCCCACAACACTTTGGTGTCGGCACGGTTGCCCATCAGCAAACCCATCGCGCCAAGCATAATCGATTTTCCGGCACCTGTTTCACCTGTAATCACGTTTAGGTGATCGGAAGGCTTCATTTCCAGGTGGCGGATGAGTGCGTAGTTCTTTATGGTAAGATGCTTGAGCATCGGGTAAAATTATAGCGAAATATACGGGATGAAAATTTCTGTTCCAGTCGGGGAACCGTTTTGTAAATCAATTCTTGAGTATGGCTTCGTAAGCGCCTTGGTTTGTCGGATCCATGGTAGTGATCAGATCATACGCTTCTTTTCGGATGGGCATTAATCCGCTTGAAAACAGATTAGCAAGTTCTTTCGACTTGGCATCGAAGAAGGATACTACAGCGATAGCGTTTGGGTTGATATCGCGCGCTTTCTTGACATCTTTAAGACCTTTAAGAATAATTTCGCGGCTTTGATCTGGATTTTTATCGAAGGTATCCAATGCCAGGCGGTGGTAACTGTAATACGATTTACGGATGTCGCTGAATTGAGAGTTGATCAGGTTTTCTACCAGCCAGTAGCGGTTGCGGTTACTTCCCATAGCCTGCCATCCGGGCCGATTCGAGTTTTGCGCATTGTTCACCACTTGTAAGGCCCGCTGAAAATGCGGAGTACCCCCCATTTCACTAAAGGAATCATAATCCATACCGATGATAATATACGCGAAGAATGCCAGCATGGACGTGATGTTGGAGGTATACATATTATCATTAAATTCCAATGGCTGCGATTCCAGGTAATCAAACTCCCAGTCGCGGTCGGCAAAGTTAAAGATGAGACTATTGTAATTGGAATTATATACCGGCCTGGCGGATTGAACCTGAACTGAAGCACTGAAAATACCAATAGCCGGCATATCATTGATGTTGATGAGAATGCTGCAATTTATTTTTTCATGCAGGAGGTAGGTATCGGATGTCCACTTGCGTGTATTCAGAAAAATCTGAAAAGCATTTTTCATATCATTAAACACGGCCAGATCGGTGGTACGAACTTTGGGTCCTACATTAATGGTAACAACACAATTCAACTCCTGAGCAGATATTGCTGCTGATACCATTAATCCGAATGCGATGAGTAGCCAATTACGCATGAGGAATTTCAAGGATTTGGGTTACAATATCATTCGCCAGATCTTTTTTTGATTTAAGACCATAGGAGCGTATAGCGTGGTTACGGTCGATGATGGATATTTTATTGGTATCGTATCCGAAACCAGCGCCTGAATCATTCAATGAGTTCAATACAATTAGATCAAAATTTTTCGACTCCAATTTTTTCTTGGCGTTAGCCTCTTCATCCTCTGTTTCCAGCGCAAAACCAACAAGTACCTGATTCTTCTCTTTTAGCTTACCTAATGAAGCAGCGATGTCGTGAGTTTTTACCAGTTCGAGTGAAAGTGTTTCGTCCTTTTTTTTAATTTTTTGATCAACGCGATCTTTGGGTTTATAGTCTGCAACAGCTGCCGATAATACAGTTATATCCATTGTCGGAAAAACAGCCTTACACGCCTGGTACATTTCTTCTGCTGACTGAACTGAAGTAACGGAAATGTTGGGGTGATTAGTATGTAGATGGGTGGGGCCTGAAACAAGGTGAACTGTTGCCCCATGGTTCGCAAGCGCCTCGGCCAGGGCATAGCCCATTTTACCACTGGAATGATTACCGATAAACCTAACAGGGTCAATAGCTTCATACGTTGGCCCTGCGGTAACCAAAGCAGTTTTTCCAAGTAGTGGCAAATTTTTAGTGAAAAATGAAAGCAGGTAATCGTGCAATTCTTCCGGTTCTGCCATACGTCCCTTGCCAATCAGGCCACTGGCAAGTTCTCCATGTGCCGGTTCTATGATGTCATTCCCAAACGCCTTTAATTTTTCCAGGTTATGTTTTGTGGAGGGATGTTGCAGCATGTCAAGATCCATAGCTGGTGCAATCATTACCGGGCATCGTGCCGACAGGTAGGTGGCCAGTAAGAGATTGTCACAAATTCCATTAGCCATTTTGGCGAGGGTATTTGCACTAGCTGGTGCAATCAGAAATACATCAGCCCACAGCCCCAATTCTACATGATTATTCCATTGTCCTGATTTGCTTTTAAAAAATTCTGTAAGAACAGGGTTTTTAGACAGGGTAGAGAGGGTGAGGGGAGTGATAAAATCGTGCGCGGAAGCCGTCATAATAACCCTTACTTCCGCGCCTGACTTGATAAGCAACCGTACAAGAACAGCACTTTTGTAAGCCGCAATGCTACCGGTAACGCCAAGGAGAATCTTCTTACCGTGCAGCATAAAATGAAATTAAAGCTCAGTGCCTTCTTCTATCGTTTCGGATCTCAGGCGGTGATTGAGTTTGCCTTCAATGAATTCTTCCAAGGCGGTGTTGGTAGGCTTGGGCATACGCTCATAGAACTTGGAGATTTCAATTTGCTCCCGGTTTTCAAAAACTTCTTCCAGGTTATCAACAGTAGTAGCGAATTCAGCTAGTTTGCTGTTCAGCTCTTCTTTGATATCGGATGCAATTTGTTTGGCGCGTTTGGAAATAACCACAACGGATTCATAAATGTTGCCTGTTTGCCTAGCTAGACTATCCAGGTCGCGGGTTACAATGGATGATGGAGTTGCCATAATTATATAGTTAGATTTTTCATTTTACTTAATTTGTCAAGACTTTCCGTATAGAATTTTTCTGCGTCTTTCAGAAATACACTGGTGGGGTACCGATCAATAAATTCGAGATAGGTATCTACTACACCCTGATACCGTTCGCGTTGCTTGGTATAGATACTTAAATCAGCAAGACGAAAATTAGATTCAAGGATGAGAAAATTTGCTTCTTCAATGTATTTGGAATCTGGAAAATTATTCTTGAAATTATTGAACGCAACTATTGCGGCTTTATACTGGCGCATCCGGAAATACTGCTTGGCATTATCAAATCCCTTCTGATCAAGTTTTGCCTGTGTAGTATAAATAACGTCCAGTGCTTTCTCCTTATAGGCGCTGTTCGGATACCTGTTTATGAATTCCTGCATGGAGATCATGGCCTCAATGCTGCCGGTCTGGTCCAGGTTAGAACCGGGGGATGATCGGAACAGTGAGTAGGCATACATAAACCGGGCTTCTTCAGCCAATGAACTTCTGCCGTAGGTTTCGTAAAAAGTTTTGAATTGCTCTGATGACAGGAGGTATAGCTTTTCGTAATACTGGCAATAGGCCAGGTAAAACTGCGCTTTTTCTGCTTCTGGCAGTCCACGGATGATGGGCATTACCTGCTCAATAAGAACGGAAGCCTTGTAATAGTCCTTTTTTTCATAGTAGACCATTGCAGCTTCATATTTAACACGCCAATCGGGGTTTTTCTCAATTTTCCTGAATTTACTACAGGAAACTGATATGAAAAGAAGTAAAATAAAGGTCGTTCCAGCTGATAGTATCCGCATAAGCCCGCAAATATAGTATATCCTGTTAAATGAATAAAACGGATTATATCAGGGAAAAATTCTAAACATGCGCCTGGAATCAGCGCTTAACGATCAATTTACGGGTCATCACTCCCTCTTTGTCAAGGTAGAGGGTATAAAAGTAGATACCGGGAGTAAATTCTTCAGCAATTAATTTTACGCGGGTTTCGTAAACCGGGAGTTCGTACTCGGAAAGCTCACTGCCCAAAATATTATGGATAATGATTTTGGCTTTTACCTTATCGTTAAGCAACCGGTATTCAATAAAGGCATAATCAGATACCGGATTGGGGTATACATCGTGAATGGTAATAAACCGCGATGAAAATATATTGTTTTTAACAGGCCGTTCTTCAACGGTGAAATAAACCTCAAATTCATGTACTTCGCCTGGTTTATACTTGTTGATCACAGCATACTTTACGCGGCTGGAACCCTGCACCAACCCCGCATCGAGGCCAATGGCAAAGTTTTGAAGCACTTGTCCGGGCTCAACTCGTACTGTTAATTCTTCAACCTGGTTGTCAAGGCATTCTCCATCCGGACAGATAAAACTCTTTTGCGTACTGCCGATTTGAGTTTCCGTTTTCCGGATGATCAGGGTGATTGCTTTCGATGAGTTATTCTTAATGGTTGCCGGAACAGTTATAATATCACCTACAAATCCTTTGGAGTTTTCGGATACTCCTGTTACCTCAAAAGATTGCGCTTTTAAGAAAAAGACAAGCAAAACATACGAAGCCAGGAGTAGAGTCTTCTTCATACAGTAATGAAGTTTTAATAAAAATATGCTTTAAATGCGGATTTTCATAGAAAGCACCTGAAGAATTTCAGAACCTTAACAATAATTTAAAGTTGGGTGCGTTTGCGAAGGCTTTGTGCAGGAAGGTCAGGTAGGGGCTCGCGGCTGATTTCCCGCTTTACCACTTGCTGCCGGGTTGGCCGGTTTTCACCTCTCCAGCTAAATCCGTTTAACAACATTTCGTCTTTTTTTAATTCATGGGGGGGTACGAAATTGGCTTCCGGATTAACATAAAAAGTAAGGTTATTCACCTTTGATTCTTTAAACCGGATGAGGATGTTGCTGCACAGGATTTTATTCATGCCCATGAGCAGGTTGGTTTTGTCATCTAAGGCGAAATAGATGCTTTCACCATTTCCTTCCACCAACACCCGGTGCATGGCTTTATCTTTGAAGGTGGCTGTCATTTTCCTCCCTTTAATCTGATTGAAATTCTTTAACGTATCAATGGAAATGACAAACGCATTGGCCACCATGAAGATTTTGCTGATGGTATTATTTTCAATTAGCATGCTGATCGAATCGGCCGTCATCTGGTTGCCATCCGTCCATAACACTGGTGAGTTATAGAAAAACATCATGGAGTCTGACTGCCGGTATTCCACAGAATCAGCAATTCCCTGAAGGTCATTTTTGTAAATTTTAACATTTTTATAGGCCAGCAGTCGCTTTTTAGAAGGGTCATCGCTATCAATAGAAACGAGGGTATCGGCCGACATAAATAAGGTGTCGCCTTCGTCCGTTACTTTAAACAGGAAGGCATTGGTAAACACTTTGGCGATATTTCTGCTTTTATCAAACTCGGCATCCTCTCCATATATCGTTAAGTTCTCTTCCTTGTGCGTCATCACAACATTTTCTTTCAAGTTGTAGAATTTCCGTAAATCATCAAGCCGGATT
>CAZCRJ010000183.1:0-5891 GCA_964501015.1 uncultured Roseivirgaceae bacterium
TGGTGGCCGTGCTGCCGCCGCACGTGGCGCGCGACCTGCAGGCGTTCTTCGCCGATGCACGGTGAGGAAATTGCCAGGCTTGATACATTTTTGACTCTGGCGAAAGCAGCTACTACTATTGTGAAAGCAGGATTTGTGCTCTCGTTTATGTATAATGCCATAGCATTAAGCTTTGCAGTTTCCGGTCATCTCACGCCTTTGGTAGCAGCCATACTGATGCCGCTCAGCAGCATAAGCATAGTAGTGTTTACTACGGTTACGGTGAATCTTGTTGCACGGAAACAGTTGAATTCATCTTTGGTACGAAATCTCCATCAGCGATAATATTCCCTATGAACATCATTATTCTGCTCATATTAATCAGCCTTACCATGGCCATTGTCTTTCTGGGAATTTTTTACTGGAGCATGAAGAGCGGACAATATGACGATACATACACTCCTTCAGTCAGGATGCTGTTTGAGGACAAGAAAAAGAAACGTGAGCCGGAAGGCCAAAAAAAGAAGACTATTGCCAGCTCCACCTCCATAAAAAAACGTACGGGCCCGTAGTAAAAGGTATTAATTCTGGTTGATTCACATCATTTTTTCAAAAAGCTGATTTTTATCATGTCTTACCCAAGCAATTTGGGCTATTTTAAAGGACGTTACTGAAGATCTTCCCGCATTCTTTAAGACATCTTTCAATCCGGTTTTCAATCACGGGGTTATGGTTTTTCATGATCAAAGTCAAAATATGTCTATGATCCCAGTCATAAACCAAAGTATGGAACTGCCCATACCTTGTATAAAAATTCAATATGAATTCAACTGCAAACTAAACACACATACCATGAATAAATTACTCCTTTTTTTAACAATTTCTGCTGTACTGTCAGCCTGCGCGCCTGACAAACCGTCCACAGAAAAATCGGATGGTAAAAAGAGCCCGGTAGCAGAATATGTTGACCCAGCTAAGGGAATCGGGCAGGTTAAAAATGTTACCCTTTCCAATCCGCTTGACGAAGACCGCGTACAGCGAGGTCTTGATATTTATGAAATGAAGTGCGCTGCCTGTCATCGATTAGATGATCAGCGAGTGGTTGGTCCGGGCTGGCAGGGGTTAACAAAAATAAGAAAGCCCGAATGGATCATGAACATGATAACCAACGTGGATGTCATGCTGGATGAAGATCCGGTGGCTCAACAATTACTCGAACTTTGTCTGATGCGCATGCCCAACCAGAATGTATCCATAGGCGATGCCCGCGACATCCTGGAATACATGCGTAAGAATGACGGAGAAAAATAAGTGTACACAAACCCCAATCCTATGAAATATTTAATCATACCATCACTAGTGTTCCTGCTCGCCTGTGGCCAGCAAACAAGCACAACAACTGAAACTACAACCGCACCATTAGGTGGAGGACAGTCATCTGTACAGGATAATACATCCGAACCCGATGTAGTCCGAATTGCAGCAGGATCAGCAGATCATACAACACTTGTTACTGCCCTTAAGGCGGCTGAATATGTGGATGCACTATCCAATGCCGGCCCGTTTACAGTATTTGCTCCCACCAATGAAGCTTTTGCGAAACTCCCTGCCGGCACTGTAGAAGGCTTGTTAAAACCTGAGAGTAAGGATGCATTACAAAACATCCTTGAGTACCATGTCTATGTCGGAAACATCCGTGAAGATTACATTCAGGATGGCATGACACTTAACCAGGTTAACCTTGATAATGTTACCCTCAACAAAAGTGATGATGGAAAACTTACGGTCAATGGTGCCAATGTCTTAGGTGTGGTAAAAGCATCCAACGGCATGGTCTATGTAATTGATGCCGTGCTTCTTCCTCCTGATAAAAAATAAACTTCCCAACTATAAAAGTGATAACTATGAATAAAATAACTGTAAATCGAATTATTCTTTCGGTGGTTGCCCTATCGGTGATGTATTTCATCGGTGGATGCAAGCCGAAGGGACCAGCAGAAGTTTCTACCAGTGGCGCTGCTGCAAAAGTATATGTGGCACCAGGTCAGCATGATGAATTTTACAACTTCGTTTCCGGAGGCTTTAACGGACAAATGGCAGTGTATGGCATACCCTCCGGCAGGTTGTTTAAAATCCTTCCTGTGTTTTCGGTTTTCCCGGAAAGTGGATATGGATATAGTGAAGAAACCAAGCCTATGCTAAATACATCACATGGCTTTGTTCCATGGGATGACCTTCACCACATCGCCTTGTCCACAACAAAAGGTGAGCACGATGGCCGTTGGGCGTTCGGTAATGGAAACAATACACCCCGTGTTGCCCGTGTAGATTTAACTACTTTTCGTACCGTTGAAATCCTGGAAATTCCGAATAGTGGTGGTAACCACTCCTCACCATTCATAACTGAAAATACGGAATACCTGGTAGCCGGAACACGCTTCAGTGTACCCATGGGAGATAATAAAGATGTACCCATTAGTTCCTATAAAGAAAATTTTAAGGGCTCTATCAGTTTCATTAAAGTGAACCCTGAAAGTGGCCACATGAATATTGAATTTCAATTACGCACCCCCGGTTTCAATTATGACCTTAGCCGTGCGGGTAAAGGCCCTTCCCATGGCTGGTTCTTCTTCTCTTGCTATAATACAGAACAAGCCTACACGCTGCTTGAAGTAAATGCTTCACGCAACGATAAGGACTTTATCATGGCCGTTAACTGGAAGAAAGCAGAAGAATACATTGCCCAGGGCAAAGGAAAGAAAGAAAAGGCCCGCTATGCACACAACATTTATGACGAAAAGAAACATTCTGCTACGAGCACCATGCTGGATGAAGTTACAGTACTGGATGTAATGGAGTTTCCGGATATCGTTTATTTTATTCCATGTCCTAAATCTCCACACGGTTGCGATGTTGACCCCAGTGGTGAATACATAGTTGGTAGCGGAAAACTAGCTGCTGTAATGCCTGTATTCTCCTTTACTAAGATGATGAATGCTATTGCCAACAAAGATTATGAAGGAGATTTTGGCGGCATTCCTGTTATCAAATATGAAGCAGCCCTTCATGGTGAAGTGAAGAAACCCGGCCTTGGCCCGTTGCACACTGAATTTGACGAAAAAGGTAATGCCTATACATCGTTCTTTGTTTCCTCCGAAATTGTGAAATGGAATGTGAAAACATTGGAAGTACTGGATCGCGTGCCGACCTATTATTCAATTGGTCACTTATCAGTTCCTGGTGGACCCACAGCTAAGCCACATGGTAAATATGTGATTGCCTACAATAAAATAACCAAAGATCGGTATTTGCCAACTGGTCCGGAGTTGACACAAAGTGCACAGCTCTATTCCATTGAAGGTGATAAGATGCAATTATTGCTCGACTTCCCTACTACCGGTGAACCGCACTACGCTGAAGCATTGCCGGCCAGTTTAATCAAGGATAAATCGGTTAAGATTTACAAGATTGAGGAAAATGAACACCCCTATGCCGCTAAAGGTGAAAAGATGGCCCGTGTAGAACGGAAAGGAAATGATGTGCATGTGTACATGACGGCCATACGTTCCCACCTCACCCCGGATAATATTGAAGGTATTCGTGTTGGTGATAATGTGTATTTCCACGTTACCAACCTGGAGCAGGATTGGGATGTACCCCATGGTTTTGCTGTGCGCGGTGCCACCAATGCTGAGATATTAATTATGCCAGGTGAAACACAAACGTTGTTGTGGAAACCGTTAGAGCCAGGAGTAGTACCTTTTTATTGCACCGACTTCTGTTCCGCGCTGCACCAGGAAATGTCCGGATATGCACGGGTATCTCCGGCAGGTTCAAATACACCACTAAAATTTTCAACCGGAGTGATTGAAGGTCAGAAATAGTGGCACTGACTAAAAAGTCATTCCATTGTTTGCAGGTTGAATAAGCGTCCCGGTTCCTAACCGGATATCCTTCGGGATGAAGAACCGGGCGCTTTCTAAAACAGATACCATGAAAAAACTAAAAGCATCAACCCGCATCATCATCGCACTTGCATCCCTGGCAATGATCAGTGCGTATTTCTTGCCACTATGGCAAATTTTGATGTGGGCGCCACAATATCCGGAAGGTTTGGAAATGAAAATCTGGATCGATGATATTACTGGTGATGTTAAAATCATCAGCGCACTGAATCACTACATCGGCATGAAGCACATTGAGGTGAGCATGTTCCCGGAGTTTACGTATATGAAGTATATCGTTGCAGCGCTAATCGGCTTAGGCTTGCTTACCAGTTTAATCGGAAGAAGGATTGCATTGGTTACGTTCGCTGTCATTATTATAGCCACCGGAATTGCTGCATTAGTCGATTTTTATATGTGGGGATACGATTATGGACACAACCTTGATCCAACAGCACCCATTGTTGTTCCCGGAATGTCCTATCAGCCTCCGTTAATTGGTACTAAGCAACTTCTGAATTTCACCGCCTTTTCCGGACCGGATATTGGCAGTTGGATATTTGTTGTAGTGGGGGTAGCGATTATAGGAGTATTAGGCTTGGAGATTTTTAAATACGGAAAGAAAACAGCATGAAACGAATAGCCTTTATAGGATTGATGGTTATGTTGATCGTAGTTTCAGCCTGTAGCGTTGAACCTGAACCGATAGCATATGGAACCGATGCCTGCCATTCGTGTAAGATGACGATCATGGACAGAAAATTCGGGGCAGAAGTAGTTACACAAAAAGGAAAGGTGTTCAAATTTGACGATCTGAATTGCATGGTAAATTTTCTAAATGCCGGAGATTTGTCGGATCGCGATGTCAAGTATAAACTGGTGATTGATTTTTCTGAACCTGAAAAATTAATACCAGCGGGTGAGGCCTTTTATGTAAAGTCACCGGAAATAAAAAGCCCGATGGGCAGCCAGGTTGCTGCATTTGAAACTGATGAAGCACATAAACTTTATCGGAAACAGTTCAACGGCTTTTACCTGACCTGGGGAGAAGTAACGACACAGTTTAAATAGATAATTATTTAGCACAGCATGTATCATACTTTGAAAAGTATATTGGATTACTCATAGAGCCAACGTTATGCTTACGTATTGAGGAGAAGGTTACCCTGATCGTCAACCGTAGCCAGACACATTGAGTTCTTTTTTGTCGCCACGCAAAATGAACAGATTAGTACATATCGTATGTCTACTATTGCTTTTACCGCCCGCATCGGCCACTACCATACTTGTGCAGCCGGGAGGTAAGGTCTCCTCCATCAGCCAGGCGATTGCTTTAGCGAATGCAGGGGACACCATTCGTGTTAAAGCGGGTATCTACCGCGAAGGGACTATTCACATCACGAAATCAATTGTTCTTATCGGTGAACATAAACCAACGATTGATGGCGATAACAAAGTTGAAGTAATTACCATTGAAGCACGCCACGTGACCATCACCGGGTTTAAAATTATGAACAGCGGTGTGGCGAGCATGAAAGACCTGGCCGGTATTGGCGGTATGCATGCAGATTTCGCCACCATCACCAACAATGAATTCATCAATACCTTTTTTGGAGTACACTTGTCGGCCAGCAACTATTGTAAAATTGAGAACAATACGTTTACGGCCTCCGCGCGCAGCGATCATCAAACGGGCAACGGAATTCATTTGTGGCAATGTGCCAATGCTTCAATAAAGGATAATGTTATCCAGGGGCATCGCGATGGAATATATTTTGAGTTTGTAACGAACTCCATTATTTCAGGTAACAGAAGTGAAGGGAATCTGCGATACGGACTCCACTTCATGTTTTCTAATGATGATGAATACAGGGATAATATTTTCAGCAACAACGGGGCAGGTGTAGCGGTAATGTATTCGAGCCACGTAATAATGATTAAAAACAGCTTTGACCGCAACTGGGGCTC
>CAZCRJ010000184.1:0-5875 GCA_964501015.1 uncultured Roseivirgaceae bacterium
CATTCCAGCCATTGGATTTAGTTGTTTATTCAACGCATAGGTAAAAC
This sequence comes from uncultured Roseivirgaceae bacterium, assembly GCA_964501015.1. Classification (GTDB taxonomy): domain Bacteria; phylum Bacteroidota; class Bacteroidia; order Cytophagales; family Cyclobacteriaceae; genus UBA2336. The sequence goes on from CAZCRJ010000184.1 coordinate 48, forward strand.
TTACCATGAAATACCGGCCAAGAGAGTTCATGATTTCGCGTTCTACATAATTGTTTCGTGCTGTTTGATTAACCCCAAGATTTCTGTCAAGTAGATTGACAACAGCCAGTTTTATTTCTCCACTATTTGCCTTTAATACATATCGTGAAACAGCAATATTCAATAAAGGCACCTTTTGAGTTTCGCCTCCTGCCTGATTCGTATATACGAGGTAATCAAAGGTTGAATTAACTAGATAATTTTTTACTATAGTAACATTACCTTCTGCCGTGTAGGTTTGATTTAGAAAAGCCTGATTCCTGCTTTCATCTTCATATCGCGTAACCTGATTATTCAGATTTGCACGCACACTTACATCAAAGAGTTCCTTAATGCGGTATTCATATCTTATGTTTCCTCCTAGTGTTTCCTGCTGAATTGAATTTTGCTCTCCATTCAACAGACTGAATGTGTTATTTAATCGGGCATTGGCACTAATGTTTATCCTGCTGCTGATTTTGTTTATCGGGAACCCAAACGATAAATTTCCATTTGTATTAAATGCATTCCCAAGATTTACAGGTATAGAATAGGTAATGTAATTCTCATCTACCGTTTGAGAATTAACGATAGCATCAGTGATATAGTTGGCGTTAAAACGGGCAAAAAAACTAATGAAGCTGCCGGGATTAAATGCTGAATAATTCAACATCCAGCGATGATTATAGGCAGTACCCAGATCTGGATTTCCAATGTATACAGTTAAGGCATTGCTATTATCCACAACCGGAGACAGTTGTTGAATAGTAGGTTCCTGCACGGAAGTCTCATAATTAAAATTTAATCGCCTGGTGGATGAGAAATTATAGTTGAAGAAAAGGGCCGGTAGCAGATTATTAAAATTCTTTTGAATTTCAGTTTCACTGATTCTCAGCTTTCCGCTTAAATCAGTAAACTGGTAACTCGCACCAACGGTAAGGGAATAATCCTTGTGATTAAATTTAACGTTCATGCCAGCTCTCTGGTAAAGGTATTGTGCGGAATACCAATTACTTAATATAGTATTATAGGTTTCGCTTACATCTGTAATATCATACACATCTCGGGTAACTTCGCTATCATTCATCCGGATAGAGTAATTGGTTTCCAAATATTTGCGACCGCCCAAAGGCTCAGTATAGGAGAAGTTAATCCCATAGTTCTGAGTAAAGTTTTTCTGATCATTCCGTTGGCGAACTATAGAATCTTTAATGACGGGCTGATAATAATTTAAATCCTGGAATAGCAAGCCTGCATTATTTGTTTCCGAAACTGTATACAACACATTTGATGACAATGTTCTTCCCTTCTTTCCAAATCGATGACGATACAATAGATTATTATTGAGTGATAACGCACTTCCTGAGGCAATCGAACGTATCAAACTTTCATTCTGAAGTGTGCCATTTTCAAATTGATTGGCGCCTTCCGATTGGATATCCACATCCGTATCATTATAAGTAAAATACGAAGTGAGTTTTATAGAATTTGCCGAGTCAATCTTGTGGTCGAGTATTACATTACCTTTATGGCTTGCATTTGTGTTCTGTTGTTTACTGTTTTCATTATAATATAGATCAGGTCTGTTTGGAAAATAACTGATCCGATCCGTTGTTTTATCCAATCGATGGTCGATGTAACTGAAAAAGTAGCTACTGGTAAGTTCTGTTTTCTTATTAAAGACATCGGAAAAGTTCAGGCCGGCAGCATAATTGGTCATCACACCATTTTGTCTTCCGCCACTATTAATGGGAATACTTCCTGGTTCATTACCGCCAATCTGAATTCGTCCACCTCCCCCAGTACTGGTTAAGCCTCCACTAAAATTCAGGTAATCATCGATGGAGAAACCCTGTTCATTGATGTTGTTGCCCAAACCAATAAATGAAAGTTGTTGACCTTTTTTAAATCGGTTGAGACTGGACTTTGCTGTAAGGCGATTGTCAGTGCCAACACCCCCCATTACATTGCCGAATACTCCGTTTCGCTTTTCTTCCTTTAACTCCAGGTTAATAGTCTTTTCGCGCTGGCCATCATCTATGCCTGTGAACTCTGACTGATCTGACTTTTTATCAAACACCTGTACTTTATCCACTGCATCAGCTGGTAAATTACGGGTGGCCAGTTTGGGATCACGACCAAAGAACTCTCGTCCGTCAACTGTTACACGCTGAACCTGCTCACCCTGGGCTTTGATACTCCCGTCATTCTCCACTTCAATGCCGGGAAGTTTTTTCAATAACTCCTCAACATTATCATTCTGTTTGGTTTTAAAGGAGGCTGCATTGAACTCAATCGTATCTCCCTTTATCTGAACTGGAGCTTTTTCTGCTAATACAACCACTTCGTCCAATTGTGTATTCGATTCTTCCATTCTGCCCACACCTATGTCGACATGTGTTTGATCAGGAGTGGGAGAAATAAAAGAAGAGAATGTTTTATGTCCGACAAAGGTGACTTTCAGAATGTAGTTACCATGTTTTACATTTTTCAATTCAAAATTTCCAGTGCTATTGGTTGCGCCAAAGTTCACCAGCGAAGAATCTGATGGGTTGAGCAAAATAACTGTTGCCGAAGAAAGGGGCTTGTCATCCGGACCCAGCATTTGGCCCCTAATGGAAATTCGCTGAGCTAAAGCAACCTGGCTACTAATCAGAATGCAAAAGAGTAATAATCTCATTGATGGTATTCAAAAAGGTATAATCAACAACTATGACATGAATAGAATTAATTCCGGATGATGAATGTGCCTCCGCTTCCTGTGGCGCCTCGCTTCTTCATTTCTTCCTGAACCATTGCGCGGAATTCACTTCCTGAAATGGGCGTTCCACCGGATGGGGCTTTTATATCATTTTTACCCAGCTTTTTCTTTTCAACTTTTTGAGCAACAATGGTGCGTTCACCATTATTAATGTCCACGGCTAGGATAACTCCAGGTAGTGATCCAAAAACTTCTGGCCCAATAAACATGCCCAGTTGATCGGTATACCATGCTACCACTTCCTGCTTTGGCTCTTCGTTAGTATAATACGCCTGCTTGCAAGTATAGCCTGCTATCTCCCGTGTTTCAGCACCAAATTTCCAGGGCATGATTTTAATGGTATCAGTAATCAGGTATTTTTTCCCCATGAATTCCTGCTGTGACTTTCTGATCTGATCATCATAATTAACATAGACCTCCGTTTCCGGGCCACGCATGCGCATGCGCATCCCACCCCCACCGCCTGGTCCAGTGCCCACAACAGCATCCTCCTCATCTTCAGCTACAGGCTTATACATTGATTCAGTGCCATTCGTAAACAACTCAGCCTTACGAATCATGTATTCCGGAATCATTTGTTTCATTGATTCACGCTCCGGTGGAATTCTGAGCCACATATTCATTCTGGATTCGTATGTAATTACTGTTTCTGTTTGTGCGAATACAACGTGTGCCGTAATCAGCATTACCAGAACTCCTAGAATTATAATTACCTTTTTCATAGCTGTTTTTTTATGTAAAGCTAAGGCTAAAGACTATAGTTTGCTGTTAATGGTTCTTAAAGGAATGTTAATTAAGGTTAACCCTTACTGAACCCGAGCAAAGGCTCACTACCTTTGTTTTATGAATTCACGAAAGCAACAGTGGTCCATCCCGTTAATGAGCAGCAGTATTTTTCTGCTTCTCATATTGCAACTTCTGTGGCTTCGCAGTGCCTATAACGATGAGTTGGAATCATTTCGAAAAGAAACCAATACTTTGTTCCGTTCCACAATAATCAGCATGCATGATTCCCTTCTTTTAAAAGGACTTCAGCCAATGGTTTCTGGTGACAGTATTGGTTCTGCCATGGGGGAAAATGTTAGTGTTCAAGTCTGGGGGAGCAAAACACTGCGGGGAGACTCAATCCGAAGGAGACTACCCGAAGACATGAACAGAATATCACGCTTCCGATTCATCGACCCCACCGAGCAGATTCAAATTCATATATCCTCTGCCGGGGAAAATGATAGTCTCAAACAGACACTAAGGCCGATACTATCAGAGATTCGAAGGACACGTCAGCCAGGGAATTTTGTATTCCGGCTTACTGGAGATTCATTGAAGGTCAAAGACATTGAGAAAGTTTATGGCGACACCCTATTACATTCTGGTATTACACTTACCCCCACTGTTAAGCGTATTAATCTTAGAGAATGGCATATCACAGACACGAAGGGCTTTCATACCGATCCGTTTTTTCTTCCCCATACACCTGCCTATATCGCTTTGTTTGAAGCAACGCAGCCGGCATTACTACTTAAGATCAGTCCGCAGATACTATTCTCTATCATCCTTACTGCATTGATTGTTACCGCTTTTGTTCTGATGTATCGCAGCATTCGTTCCCAGCAAAAACTCATGCAACTGAAAAATGACCTGATCAGTAACATTACACATGAATTAAAAACCCCAGTGGCTACCGTAAGCGTTGCGCTGGAAGCCTTAAAAAACTTTAACGCACTGGATAACCCTCAACTTACCAGAGAATACTTGTCTATTGCTCAAAATGAACTTGGCAGGCTTACATTGATGACTGACAAAATTCTTAAAAATGCCGTTTTTGAGGAGCACGGACTTTCTGTGACAACTGAGTCCGTTGATCTTGAAAAAATTCTTCAACAGGTTTTGATCTCACTTAAACTTGTTTTTGAAAAACACCCTGCACATGTTGATGTTATTATCAATGGAACTGATTTTATTCTTAATGGCAACACGGAACACCTCACCAATGTAATTTACAATCTGCTCGATAACGCGCTGAAGTACAGTTTCACTCCATGCTCTATCATTATCACGCTTATTAAAAATGAACAGGGCATAAAACTGACCATTCAGGATAATGGAATTGGTATTCCTTACGAATACCAGCAAAAAATCTTTGATAAATTTTTCAGGGTACCTACAGGTGATGTGCATAATGCAAAAGGCTACGGGCTTGGATTAAGTTATGTTTCTGGTGTGGTGAAAAGTCATGGTGGAACTATAGTGGTTACTAGTGAACCTGGAAAAGGCAGTATGTTTACGATAACCTTACCCCAATAGTTTAACGAATCCAAATGAGCAAAATAAAAATCCTTTACGTTGAAGACGAGCCGTTTCTTGGACGAATCGTTAAGGAGAGTCTGGAAAGTCGTGACTTTGACGTGCATATGGTGACCGAAGGAAGCAAGGCTATAGCCGTTTATGAGAAAGTAAAACCGGATATCTGCATTCTGGATATCATGCTCCCGCAAAAGGATGGCTACTCCATAGCCAAAGATATCCGTAACCTGAATGCTCAGGTGCCCATCATCTTTGTCACGGCAAAAACACAAACGGATGATTTGATGAAAGGCTTTGAATCCGGAGGAAACGACTATATCCGAAAGCCCTTCAGCATGGAGGAACTTATCGTGCGTATCACCAACTTATTAAGACTAACACGCCAAACCAGCCAGGTTGCTAAAGAATCGATCACGCTGGGTGCCTTTGAGTTCATTATATCACGTTTCGAATTAAAACATAACGATTCCATAAAAAAACTTTCCCACCGTGAAGCCAGTTTGCTAAAAATTCTATGCGATAACAAGAATTCCACTACCAGTCGTAAAGACATTCTTTTAAGTGTATGGGGTGATGATTCATTTTTCAATTCCCGTAACCTGGATGTATATATCACAAAATTGCGCGAATACCTTAAAGAAGATCCCTCCATTCAAATCATTACAATCAAGGGATTCGGCTATCATTTTGCTGTAGGGAATTAAAACAAAGTGTTAGATTTGTTTAGTAACCCCCTGAACATGTC
>CAZCRJ010000185.1:0-4645 GCA_964501015.1 uncultured Roseivirgaceae bacterium
TCCCCTTTACGCTTTATGCTGATCCGGAAGTTCAACGGTTTGTTTACGAAAATGGTTTGGGCTTTTTCTGCCATAAAGGGTTTGGAATGCTGGACGTAGCCAATACTGATACAGTAAGGCGCGAATCCCAGCGGGATATTGCCTATGTCTCTTTAAAATGACCTAACGGGGGTTCTCCTCAAATTTCATATATCCTATCAGCAAGTCGGCCATTGGCTGGAAGGAGCGGTAGTACACCAATATTTCATACAGGTTTTCTGTTTGGAAATACGTGCCTTCAAAAAAATAAGATGGTAGTTCTTTCGATTTCACAATGTACTGGTAATCATACCAACCCTGCTTCAACAGATGAGAAACAGTATACTCTCCTTTTATAGAGTCGTAGCGCATTTTATTATCATCGTCCAGATTCCATTGTGTAAAGGCTCCCATAACATAAACATCACCTGATACAGGTTCAGGCGAAGTAAGGGTGAATGCTGCGGCAACATAATTTGAAGCATTTATTCTTCTGTAATCATAATTATCAAGGATAAATGATCCATTGTAATCGGGATATTGAGAATACGGTTCATGCGATCGGTTTTTATCCTTTTCAAGGTATGCAGTCCAGGGAACAGTTCCTTTATCCATATAAGCAACATTTCTACCGGGGTAATTCAGTGAACGGATATCGAAAAAGCGAAATTCATTACCCCCTTTAAGCATGGTATTATCTTCAAAAAACCGGTATTCAAGCTCCTGAATATTTTCTCTGAGAAAACTGGGTTTTAAACCTTGTGCCAAATTATCCCATCGTTGATTTTGACGGATTGAAACGTTTACTGTCTCCAGCGGATTGATCAAGTTTAAGTTTTTATAATTAACTGTAAAATTGATTTGCTGATTACGGATTGCTGCACTACCCGATGTAAGTTGTAGGTCATTTCGGATAAAGGTTACTCGTGTATCATAGACCATAAAGCGTTTACTCAAAATAATATCTTCTTTATCAGAACCACGGTGTACTACTGCGACATAATTACCAGGTAATTTTACAGCGGGGAGAATGGTGTAATAATGGACGTAGGGGATCCAGGTATCTAGTGAAAACTCGTATTGATTAATGGGAAATTCATTAAAATCGTTTAGGAAATCCAGATCTGATAGTGTTGATTTGGTCCAGTCCTGGTTACAGTGAATGATTCGAACATAGTACGTATCACTATCCGAATGCAAATCATCAAATTCAAGCACCAGGTTCCAGTCACCCATTCGGGTCACGGCAGGTTGCAATTGTAGTTCCGGTCCTGGTTTAGCTGGGAAAAGGCGTACCGTTTTTATCGAGTTTTCGTATACCTTATCGACTAACTGAAGTTTTTTGCCTTGCTGTCTTGAGGAATCAGTGCCCATCATAACTGGGGCACATCCACTTATTGCAAGCAGGAAAATAAAGATTCTATTCATCAGGCTAAACTAAAAATAATAATCTTTACACCTGCCAACTTTTGCTGTAAACGGGGTGTCTAATTATGCAAAACGGTCGTTATATCGGGTGCATGCTCAACGAAATCGAGCTTATTGAGGGTTGCCGAAAAGGCAACAGGGCCTCACAGAAGGCCCTTTACGACCATTTTTGCAAGAAAATGATGGTGGTTTGTCTTCGCTATTCGAAATCCATACCGGAGGCTGAAGATATTCTTCAGGAGGGCTTTGTTAGGGTTTTTCAGGGATTAGATGGTTTTAGGCAAGACGCTAAACTTGAAACATGGATAACGCGGGTAATGGTTAACACGGCCCTCAACCACCATCGCAAAAAGCTTTACTTATTCCCGATGGTTGATGTGGAAAAGGCTGATTTGAAAGAGGAGGAAGTGAGTGTTTCGGGACTACAGGTTGAAGAGTTGTTAGCCATGATTCAATCCCTTCCTCAGGGATGTCAAATTGTTTTCAATTTGTTTGCCATTGAAGGATATAGCCATAAGGAAATTGCGGAACAACTGGGTATTTCCGAAGGCACATCTAAATCACAATATGCACGGGCAAAAGCATTGTTGCAGGAAAAAATAAGAAAAGAATCACATCACGCTAGACGCTATGGAGAAAGGAACTTTTGAACGATCGATTACGAATGCGTTTGATAAGGCAGAGATTGAACCATCGGGTTCAGTATGGACTGGTGTTGAATTAGGCCTTGAAAAAACCATAGCCGGCACCATGAAGAAAAGAATTTTTTATTATAAACTACTGGCGGCTGCTTCTCTCGTGTTAACCCTTGGTGTGACCGGACTTTATTTTTTATCCAGTACTGAGAGAAATTCGGAACCGCTTGCAATGGAACAGACAACCAAATCAAATACTGAAGAACCCCATGGTCATACTAGTAGTAGTTCCTTGTCTGATGACACAATAACTCAAGCGCCACGATCAACTGAAAATCAGGATGAAGTTGAGCAAAAAGTAAAGCAACGTGGCGGGTCTGGCGATACACCTGTCAACTCTGGAATCCACTATAATGAGGGTATTGTGGCATTATTTAGTGAAAGCAAGGAAATCAGAATGTTGACTGAAGATGCGCAGGATCTTTCGGAGTTGACATTACCTAAACCAGTTAATCCTTTAGTGAAGAATAAAATGCCAACACTAAAATTTGCGCACCTGGAATCTAACGCTGACCCCGGAATGGTGTTGCTGGCAAAGCTTAAGGATGAAGAAAACAAGTACGCAGAGAAGAATAAAAAATCATCCACTGAAAATATCTGGACTTCTGTGGGATTCTCAGCAGGTAGTTTTAATCCAAATTCACCTCAATCTACCATTGTGCAGTCCAATGCTCCAGGAAGCTCATTTACATCCTATGATAATAATCCGTCTGCAGGATCAAGCTTTTCAGTAGGGATACAAGTAGGCGGCAGGGTAAGTGAGCGGATAGTGCTGCTTGGTGGAGTATCGTACCTTACTCAGAATTCAAGTTACACTTCCAATACGGCATCGCTCGAATCCTCTGCCCTTAGGGCAAGCCTGAATGATCTGGCATACAGCAATAATCAATCAATAGCTACCAGTCCGTATGAAGTCGCCAGTAACCTTCAGTATTTAAGCTTACCTGTTCAGGCAGGGTATATTGCTTTAGACAGGAACTTCGCGATTCAGCTTAATGGTGGACTATCAACTGATTTTTTTATGGTCAATACACTAACACCATCAGCCGATAATATAAGTAAGGTTACTCAAGGAACAGGAAGTGAATCTCCTTATCGCCCGGTAACATTCAGTGGTTTGGTAGGTACTGAATTTAGTTATCGGTTTTCCGAGCGTTACCGGTTAGCAGTTAATCCGGGCATGCGGTATGCCTTGAGTTCTATCTATAAGTCTGGTTCGATGCCCGATGCTTCACCTATTACGTATGATGTGGCACTTCGCTTCCGGTATTTATTTAAATAGCAATCCAACCAAAGTGTAAACTTAGGGGTCTATTGTAATACACCAAAACCTGACCATCATGAATCGATCAACTTCAGTTTCCCGATTTTCTGCCTTACTAATAGTTCCGGTGTTATTTGGAATGAGCCTGGTGCTGCAGAATTGCACCGATCAATGTACGGATACAGTTACCTATACCTACTATGAGCCAATATTCACACCCTTGGCTGTTATTCGCAGTGGTATAGCTGTCGTGGCACCACAACCACTAACAGAAGTTGGGAAAATATATTTTAAGGATGATTTTCTTTTTGTGAATGATCCTGGCAAGGGAATACATGTAATTGATAACAGCAACCCGGCAAGTCCTGTTAAAAAAAGTTTCATTACCATCCCCGGCAACTATGACTTATCAATCCGCAACACAATTTTATATGCCGATAGTTATATTGACCTGGTAGCCCTTGATATTTCAGATGTGAACAATGTGGTAGAGGTGAGTCGACTGGAAAACATTTTTAGCAGCTACAACAGTATGGGGTTTTATGCCGATGCTCAACGTGGTGTTGTAACAGATTGGGTTGAGCTAAAAAATGTAACGATAAATAAATCAGAATGTGAGGCCAGGATAGAGCGATGGGGTGGCATTATGTTGGAAGATGGAATTGGTATGCCTCGCAATATGGCGTTTAGCGCTCAGGCATCCATTAGTCCCGTAAATTCAACCGGTGTGGGTGGATCAATGGCACGATTTACGATCAATGAAAACCATTTGTATATGCTCGATGGCGGCAATATTCATACTGCTGATATCAGCATTCCGGCAGCGCCTGAAAAAACTTCATCGCAATATCTTGCCTGGGATATAGAGACTATATTCCCTTATGGTAATAGACTTTTTATAGGGGCACGTTCGGGGATGCACATTTTTGATTTATCAACTCCTGAGAATCCTGTAAAGATTACTACGTATATGCATATCAATAGCTGTGATCCTGTTGTTGTAAGTGGTGATTATGCGTATGTAACATTACGTTCTGGAACCCAGTGTGCCGGATTCACCAATCAGTTAGAAGTGCTGGACATCTCCACTGTTACAAGCCCTAAATTGCTTAAAGTTTATCCCATGAAAAACCCGCATGGATTGGGTATAGATGATTCATTGCTTTTTATTTGTGATGGTGATGCAGGGTTAAAAATTTATAATGCTTCGGATAAAATGAATATAGACAAGAAATTGCTC
>CAZCRJ010000185.1:4655-5566 GCA_964501015.1 uncultured Roseivirgaceae bacterium
ATTTGAGAGGCAGTACGGTTGTATGTATCAATTGTTTCTTGCTTTGAATCCATTTCATTGAATTATAACAAAAGTGAGAGGTTCTAACATTTTCTTCCCATTGTCCAAAATATTTCATATATCAAGCATTATAAAGACATTAATGCGTATGATGTTATCCCCTATAATGGCGTACTGATGTTGATTGGAAAGGATGGCGTATTTCAGTATGACTATTCAAATCCCTCTTCTATTAAGAAGTTAAGCCATATTAAAATCCAACGTGAAAACTAAACTTATACTACTTGTTTTCGCTTTTCATTGGCAATTTGGTCTGGCGCAGCGTGATTCAACAAAACTAACACCTCATTATTTCAATACCTTTCTTAGCGGAGCTTTACTGGGATGTGGAGATTGTATTAATGGGAAAGATCTCTCCTTTAGTTTTGTTACGCTTCATGGAATAGCGTTCACATCTGGCATTAAACTTTCAGCCGGAGCCGGTGTAGACGTTTACAGCAACTGGCAAATGTTACCACTGTTACTAGGATTTACGGTTGATCGGGAGCAGCGATTCAATGCGGTATATTTTCATCTCAATAGTGGATATTCATACGGCAGATACCTAGCGCTGGATCCTAATACTATTACAGGGTTTTCACAAAAGGGTGGTTTTACGATTAATCCAATGATCGGATATCGGATTGGTAAAGAACGAATCAGGCTCTATATCCAAGCGGGGTATAAATATCAACAGGCAAGTACATCTTTTTCCGGTAGTGGCTGGGGATACAGCTATAATCGTGAGTATGACTTAAACCGGTTTTTGGTTCAATTGGGATTTGGATTTAACTGAGTGTAATGTACTAAGACTGGTTTGGTATTACTTCTCCAACCGATCAATCTCTTCTACTAATTTTTCCCAGCGCTGA
>CAZCRJ010000185.1:5576-5875 GCA_964501015.1 uncultured Roseivirgaceae bacterium
GTCTTCAAGTTCTTTTGTAATGGCCTCAAGTTGTTGTTGTGCCAGCAGTAATTTTTCATAATCGCCATACACTTCAGGTTTGCTCATTTCTAATTCAGTTATTTCCTTACTGGAAGTTAACGTTTCAACCTGGTTTTCAATTTGCTGCAATTCGCGGTGAAGGCCTTTGGTAGTTGGTTTAGTAGCCGTGTTTTCTACTTTTTTGATAGCCGTTTTTTCTTGTTTAACTATAGGTGCGGATGAGTTTAGAATTTTATCTTCTTCATCTTTTTTCTTTTTCCAGTAATGATACTCTTCAT
>CAZCRJ010000186.1:0-5864 GCA_964501015.1 uncultured Roseivirgaceae bacterium
ATAATTCAGATGGGATAATAGGTGAAACAGAAAATAAGAGGTGGTCATGGGATATCCGAATACCTGTTCCGGATATTCCTTCGTCAGGATGGAATCGTCCAGTGTATTGAAAGTTGAACGGATGGCTTCTTTGGTGAGTTTGATTTCTGCGGTCAGTTTCAGCCGGTTTGTGTTTCGTTCTGAGAATTCCTTTTCGCGGTGGCGGATGTATGCTGAGTTGCCGAGCACAGCGCCAACATAATGCTGAAGGTTGCCACAGACGTGGAGGCACAATGTTCCGCCCGGGTTTTTTATGTCACCATGGATATACCATAAGGATGCTTCATCCGGATACAGATTGATCTCCACTTCCAGTTTGTCAAGGTCGCGCAGGAACAATACACTCAACTCCTCCAGGATTTTGTTCCCCATAGTACATTAACTAAAGTTCATTATAAGGTCATCAGGTAATCCTCGATAGATTTTATTTTCTCATCCAAGGCACCATTGACTTTATCGAATTCTTCCACAGCGCGAAGTTCAGCGTTCACACTCACATAGAATTTGATTTTGGGTTCTGTTCCGGAGGGGCGTACGGAGATCTTCGAGCCATCCTCCAGGTAAAACTGGAGCACATCCGAATTCGGAAACGCAAGTGGTTTTGTCTGCTTTGTTTGGATGTCTGTTTCCGTCAGTGATTGATAATCGAGCATGCGCGTTACCAGCAAGTTGCTGATGGAGTGTGGCGGATGTGTTCTGAATTTCTCCATCATCGCCTTGATTTCCTGTTCACCCTGCTGGCCTTTTTTTACTACGTTGATCAATCCTTCCTTGTAGAAGCCGTGCTCAACGTACATGTCGAGGAGCCAGTCGTAGAGGGATTTTTTTTCATCTTGTGCACAAGCGGCCATAACGGCAAAGAAGGCACAAGCGGAGACCGCATCCTTGTCGCGTACAAAATCGCCCACCATGTACCCATAACTTTCTTCACCGGCTGCCACAAACTGTTTTTTTCCTTCCTGTTCACGCATGAGTTGTGCGATGTATTTGAACCCAGTGAGCGTGTTGTAACATTCTACTCCATAATTCTTCGCCATGGTGTCTACCAGTTCAGAGGTTACGATGGTCTTGGCGATGTAGACATTGGTTTTTACCTCCAGGTTTTTCATGATGAACCACATCATCAGGCTAAAGGCCTGGTTGCCGTTGAGTAGAATAAAGTTGTCGTTGGTATCGCGCACGCCAATGCCAACGCGGTCGCCATCGGGATCGGTCGCCATCACCATAGTGGCACCGGTAGCAATTCCCTTTTCGATAGACAAGGCCATGGCGGAGCGCTCTTCCGGATTGGGGGAGTGTACAGTAGGGAAATTGCCATCGGGCTCGCTTTGCTCGTCCACCAAATGAAGGTTGGTGAAGCCGATGCGTTTCAGGCATTCCGGTACCATGGTGATGCCTGTGCCGTGAAGGCTGGAGAACACGATGGGAATGTTAGCAAGCTTTTTAAACACATCCTTCTTCGGGATGATGGAGACCACTTTATCATAATAGGCGTTTTCTACTTCCGGTCCGATGGTATGAATCTTTGATGAATCGCCTGTGAATTTCACCTGATCGAAGGATGTAACAGCCTTCACTTCAGTAATGATGTTTTTATCGTGAGGCGGCACTACCTGGGCGCCATCATCCCAGTAGGCTTTATAGCCGTTGTATTCTTTCGGATTGTGCGATGCCGTGACTACGATGCCGGAGTCGCATTTCAAATATCGGATAGCATAAGAGAGGATGGGTGTAGGGCGTAGTTCGCTGAAGCGGTATACATGAATGCCGTTGGCAGAAAAAACATCGGCAGCGACTTGTGCAAAATATGGACTGTTGTTCCGGCAATCATGTGCGATGGCTACTTTAATGGTTTTGCCCGGAAATGATTTCAATAAATAGTTACACAATCCCTGAGTAGCCACACCCACGGTGTATTTGTTCATCGTGTTGGAGCCCACGCCCATGATGCCGCGCAGTCCGCCCGTACCAAACTCGAGATCTTTATAAAAGGCATCAATCAACTCTTTGGTATCCGGATTTTGAAGCATGGCTTCCACCTGTTGTTTGGTGTCTGCATCAATTATTGAGCTGGTAAGCCATTGTTGTGCACTTGCTTTTACGCGTGTAAGTAAGTCTGACATAGTACGGTTATATGTAATTTCGAATCGCTGATTTTTCGTTGGTAATGTGTGCGCTGATGTTACAAGTTTCCCCGCAGTTCCTGTTCGCGTTCGATGGATTCAAACAATGCTTTGAAGTTTCCTTTTCCGAACGATCGGGCGCCATTGCGTTCAATAATTTCGAAGAATACCGTGGGCCTGTCTTGCACAGGTTTGGTAAAGATCTGCAGCAGGTATCCTTCTTCATCGCGGTCGATGAGGATGTTGAGCTTCTTCAATTCTTCGAGACTTTCGTTGATGGTGCCTACGCGGTCCAGCACATCTACATAATAGGTTTCGGGCACGTATAAAAATTCAACACCACGTTTTCTCAATTCACCCACCGTGTGTATGATGTCATCGGTGGCGATGGCGATGTGCTGCACTCCGGCACTTTTGTAGAAGTCGAGGTATTCTTCAATCTGTGATTTCTTCTTTCCTGAGGCTGGCTCATTGATCGGAAATTTGATGTAGCCGTGTCCACTGGATACCACCTTCGACATGAGTGCACTGTATTCCGTGGAGATGTCTTTATCATCGAAGGTAACGAGCAGGGAGAAGCCCATTACTTTTTCGTAGAAGTCGACCCAGTGATTCATTTTGCCGAGTTCCACGTTACCCACGCAATGGTCGACATACTTTAGTCCGATCGGCTCAGGCGTGTAGGTACTTTTGCGGGATTTGTATCCCGGCAGGAAGGGCCCCTTATAGTTTTTCCGTTCCACGAAGGTATGTATTGTTTCACCATAGGTTTTGATGGCGGCCACCACTACTTCACCAAATTCATCGGTGAGTTTTCTTGGTTCAAACGCGGGTTCTGCGCCACGCATGACCGTTTCATTGAACGATTTAATCGCATCGTCAACCCAAAGAGCCAGTACTTTTACTCCATCACCATGTTTTTTCACGTGTTCGGAGATTTCTGAATCGGGCTGGAGGGAGGTGGTGAGCACGAGTGTAATTTTATGCTGCTTCAAAACATATGATGCACGGTCGCGTATACCTGTTTCCGGCCCGGCATAGGCAATAAGTTCAAAGCCAAAGGCATACTGGTAAAAGAGCGATGATTGTTTGGCATTGCCCACATACAGTTCGATGTGGTCGGTGCCGTTTATCGGTAAAAAATCCTGATTTGCCATGATGAACTTCCTTTATGAATGGGAATGTCTGTATTTACACTAATGGTATCAAATTTAGTCAACTCCCTTTTTAAAAAGGATGAATTGAGCAATATTTGTACAAAAGAACGTAATGGATATTAACGCATTAGATAAGGCTTTGCAGGAGATTGTGAAGACCCGCGCTGAGCTCAGCACTTTGGATTACAACAATCCGAAATATGATGACCTGGAAGAGCGGTTGCACGATCTGGAGGATGACTTTCAGGATGACTATGGTGATTACATGGAAGAAGTGTTGAAAAAGATTCATGATGAGCATTGTCCTGACAGTGATGTACTGTTACCTATAGCCTACATTGGCGCTGGTGTTCCGGTAGACATGGAAAAAGCTCCGGGGCACGATATTCAGCTGGTGTTGGAAGCCAATCCTCCGCGGTTATCCTTCCGGATAAAGGATGCGATGCAGGTGGTTTGGATTGGTAAATAAGGCCCTGGTTCCGGTTACCGGAAGCCTAATTTTTTTCTTGCGCGCTGCAATACATCCTGTGCGATTACACGTGCTTTTTCTTCTCCCTGCTGCAGTTTCTTTTCCAGCTCTTCGGGATTGGAAAAGTAAAAGGTGAACGCTTCACGTTCCTGTGCGAATTTTGTGACGATTACCTCATATAATTCCTGTTTGGCATGGCCATACCCGTAATTACCGGCAAGGTAATTTTTGCGCATGGTGTCCGTTTGCTCAGGCGAGGCCAATAAACTATACAACGCGAAGGTGTTGTCGTTCTCCGGATCTTTTGGTGCTTCAAGGGGTGTGCTGTCGGATACAATGGATTTGATCTGCTTGAGCAATTGTTTTTCCGGAAGAAAGATATCGATGATGTTGCCGTACGACTTGCTCATCTTTTGTCCGTCTGTGCCGGGGATGATCATTACCTGTTCTTCAATTTTTGCTTCCGGCACCACAAAGGTTTCTCCGTATTGATTGTTGAAGGCTGATGCGATGTCGCGGGCCATCTCCAGGTGTTGCTTCTGATCCTTTCCTACGGGAACTACATTGGCATCGTATAAGATTATATCGGCTGTCATCAATACCGGGTATGTAAAGAGTCCGGCATTCACGTCCGCCAGCCGGTCGGCTTTATCCTTGAACGAATGAGCATTGGCCAACATGGGAAAAGGAGTAAAGCAGTTGAGGTACCAGGTCAGCTCACACACTTCGGGAATCCGCGACTGGCGGTAAAGAAAATTCTTTTCCACATCGAACCCAAAGGCCAACCATGCCGCAGCAACCGCCTGCACATTTTCACTTCGTGTTGGTGAATCCTTGATGGTGGTGAGGGAGTGGAGATCGGCAATAAAGAAAAACGATTCATTTTCCGGATTTTTGGACAGTTTGATGGCGGGAATGATGGCGCCCAATAAATTTCCCAAATGCGGTCGTCCGCTGCTTTGTATACCGGTTAAGATGCGTGTCATACCGCAAAGAAAATAAAATAATGCGAACAGAATTAAGTTACTTTTGCAGGGGATATTAAAGTTGTGTTATGAAGCGATTTATAGTGATGGGAAGTTTGTGGATGATGGGAGTTTGTGCCGTAGCACAGCTTTCAAGGCCTGTTCAGTTTATGTCAGAGACATTTGACTTCGGACAAGTAATTGAAGAGAATGGATCGGTTTCGCATGACTTTGTTTTTACCAACCGGAGCAACAAGCCGGTGCAGGTGCTGAGTGTGAAGCCTTCCTGCGGGTGTACTACCCCCGGTTGGACGAAGGAACCTATTGCTCCTGGAAAGACAGGTATCATTCAGGCACAGTTCGATCCCAAGGGGAGACCCGGTTATTTCAATAAGTCACTGACCGTCATGACCGATGCAGAGGCACAGCCCGTAATGTTGTATATAAAGGGTACCGTTATCTCCAACACCTCCTTTTCAAAATCTGAGTTCCAGGCAGCGAGTGGGAGCCTGCGGTTGAGGAGCCTATCCTTCAATTTAGGGAAGGTGTACCGTAAAGATGAGTTCAACGTGCGCAAGTATGAAGTATACAATGCGGGAAAGAGTGCGGTAACCTACAAGTCGGTTGACGGGCCTTCCTATATCCGTGTGGAGATGGAACCTCAAACATTAGCTCCAGATCAAAAAGGAATGCTGTTGATTCAGTATAACGGGAAACAAAAAGACCGGTATGGGTTTCAATCGGACAATTTAGTAATACACACCACCGATGAGCTTATGCCTGCCAAGTCGTTTACCGTATACGCCACATTGGAGGATTACTTCCCGGAGATGAAACCGGAAGAACTGGCGAAGGCACCCCGCTTGCAGATTGGTACTGAAACGGTGGAGTTTGGCTCCATGAAGCAGCATCAGCCGCTTACCCGGGAAGTGGTGGTAACAAATACGGGTAGGTCTGTATTAGAGATTCGATCTGTGCTGGGGAATTGTACCTGCATCATTACCCAGACCGATAAGGAAATGCTAAAGGCAGGGGAGCGTGCTGTGTTAACAATCACCTTTGATCCCCAGGATCGCAAAGGATCGCAAACAAAATCTGTTACACTGTACAC
>CAZCRJ010000187.1:0-5850 GCA_964501015.1 uncultured Roseivirgaceae bacterium
CCACAACCATGAATTTTAAAACGGGTTCTTCCCGAACTTTATCCCATGCTCCGCGCAGGGTAAACAATCCGTTAAGCATACCGCCCCATGACGGAGCTATCAGCATAATGGAGAAAACTGTTCCCAGTGATTGTGCCCAGTCGGGCAAGGTAGAATATAATAAGTGGTGCGGTCCGGCCCAGATGTATAAGAATATCAGGGACCAGAAGTGTACAATGGATAAGCGATAGGAATATACCGGGCGGTTAGCTGCCTTGGGAAGAAAATAATACATCAGTCCGAGGAAGGGCGTGGTGAGGAAGAACGCCACCGCATTGTGACCATACCACCATTGCACCAGGGCATCCTGTACGCCAGCATACCATGAATAACTCTTGAATAACGTAACCGGTATGGC
Organism: uncultured Roseivirgaceae bacterium; assembly: GCA_964501015.1. Classification (GTDB taxonomy): domain Bacteria; phylum Bacteroidota; class Bacteroidia; order Cytophagales; family Cyclobacteriaceae; genus UBA2336. Next base: position 398 of record CAZCRJ010000187.1, read on the forward strand.
AAAGGAATTAACAATGTGTAGTACCGCCACGGTTACAAACGTGGCAATGTAGAACCAGATGGCTACATACATGTGCTTTTCTCTTCGCTTTATTATGGTACCAATCATGTTGATACCAAAGGCAACCCAGATCAGGGCGATGGCCACGTCAATCGGCCACTCCAGTTCGGCATACTCCTTTGATGTTGTCAGGCCCAGTGGTAACGTAATGGCTGCGGCTACAATAATCAATTGCCAGCCCCAGAAATTAATCCAGCTCAGCATATCGCTGAACATCCGTGCTTTCAGGAGGCGTTGCAAGGAGTAATACACTCCGGCAAACATGGCATTTCCCACAAACGCAAATATGACGGCATTGGTGTGCAGCGGCCGAATTCGTCCGAAGGTGGTGTACTGCAAATCAAAGTTAAAAACCGGGTAAAAAAGCTGAATGGCTGCAGTAAGCCCTACCAGCATACCCACCAGGCCAAAGATCACCGTGGCAATGATGAAGGCCTTTACAATTTTGTTGTCGTAACTAAATCTTTCGAGTTCCATAGGTTGTGGTATAGAGAATTTTAGAAAATATTGCGTTAAAAATAGAAGTACATGCTATGGTCAAAGCTGACTTTAATACTACTGGAAGGGTGATTTTTGTCAGGTTTGATGTCATGCGATTTTATAAGTGTCCATTGGCTCCCATAATTAGCAGCGGTATTAAGCGCGTATTCCGTACTTTTAAGGGATGGAAAACAGAACAACATCATGCTTAAATTTAGTAAATGGGACGTATTTATCGATAGTGCTTGCCCTATTTTGCTTCAGAATTCAAGCCTTCTCCCAAATCCCTCAAGACATCCCCTACCAGAGTGAACCAACCGACTTCACCGATCCCCTGAATATCGTACTCTATATAGTATTGCCGGTTGTGATGGTGATTGTCTATGTATGGTGGAGGAAAAAAAGGCGAGATAATAAAGAGTCGTGAAGTACCACTCTCCAGTACCCAATTACCCATTTATCATGAAAAGCAAAATTCTGCTCGTTTTATTGGTTATTGGTCATCTGGCTGGGAGCCAGCCAACCGATACCTTGAAACGTATTGATGCTTTATTTGCATCGTACCATAATGCCACACCCGGTGTTTCGGTTGCCATTTCACGAAACGGAAATCTCTTATACAGTAAAGCATTTGGATTGGCTGATCTTGAACATACTATACCCAACACACCTGAAACCATTTTTGAAAACGGATCTGTTTCCAAACAATTTACAGCAGCCTCAATTCTGCTGATGGTTAAGGAAGGCAACTTATCCCTGCAGGATGATGTGCGAAAGTATGTGCCTGAACTGCCGGTATATGAAAGATCGATTACTATTCAGCACCTGCTTAATCATACAAGCGGACTCAAGGACTGGGGTGTAGTCTATAGCGTAACCGGCTGGCCTCGTTCAACACGTGTGTACACACAGGAACTCAGTTTCGATGTGGTATTCAGGCAAAAGACGTTGAACTTTACACCGGGTAGTGAATACTCCTACAGCAACTCAAATTATGTTATGCTGGTGCTGATCATCGAACGTATTACCGGTAAGCCATTTGCTGAATTTACAGCCAAGCGTTTCTTTGAACCACTGGGCATGAAACACACCAGGTGGCGTTCAGATTTCCGTGAAGTTGTTGCGAACAGGGCAATTGCCTATAGTCCCGATAAGGGAACGTACATGCAAAACATGCCTTTTGAAAATGTTCATGGACCGGGGGGATTATTAACGACCACTTCCGATTTGCTGCGCTGGAATCAACTTCTCGAAACACACGAGCTTTTCGGAAACGACATTGCCCAACTCCGTATTAAAAAAGGAATACTCAACGATGGAAGTGAAATCAGTTATGCGGCAGGTTTAAGCATTGGTGTAGTAAACGGCTATCCTGAAATCAGTCATAGTGGTGCCACAGCAGGATATAGAGCCTGGCTGGCCTACTACCCAACAACGAAAATGTCGGTAGTGCTATTAAGTAATGATGCTTCTTTTAATCCCGTACGGATAGGCCGTGCTATCGCTGAAATTTTCCTGGGTCAAGAATCTATCGTTCAACCGAAAACACCCGCTTTTATTACCCTTTCTGAAACTGCTGCCAAAGCCTGGGAAGGAGTTTACCGCAATACCAAAGTATCGGAGCCCAGAAGCGCACTCACCATTGAGTACAAGAACGAAACCATCTTACTTAACCAAACTCCTGTTAAAGTCCTTCATAAAGACACACTCTATTATAATGGAAACAAGCTGGTGCGTTCTGATAATGCTGTACAACTTTTTTCGCAGGAGGGCATTACGAAATTCGACAGGGCTGCTTCGCCCGCAGTGGATTCAAAATCGATACAACAATACAGTGGTACTTATTATAGTGATGATGCCTATGTCACCTTTAAAATAGAAGCAAAAGACGGAAATCTGGTGATTTACCGAAAGCCAGGTGATTCGATCACACTGAAACCAACTTTTCGTGATGGATTTCAATCGGAAGGTAATGATGTGTATGAATTCAAGCGGGATAAGAAAGGAAAAATTATTGGTTTTGACCTTAGCCTTCCGCGGGCAAATCGAATTCCATTTAAACGGATACTTTAACGCTTACCTGTAACACATCGAGATTCGTTATGCTTAGCTATTGTGCATAACCCGGTGCATAAGTTGTTGACTACTTTTTGACACTTTTTTTTGCCATGTCATATCATACAATTACCTTCATATCACTAAGTCGAATATTGACAGGCAGATCGGACAACATCAGAAAAACAAACGGTTATTTTCTACGGAATGTAATCACAAAAAAGCTGGTGGGGTAAGGTTGTACAAACGGAAAAGTGCCTTCGGGAAACTGGCCGGGCGTACGAAACCGAAGCTGATAGTCGCAAGATTGTGAGTGCAGGTTTTTGGTTGACAACGTAAACTTAGGGTTATGCAAAGGCTACGGCCGATGGATAACGAAGACGGGGAAATTCAAGCAATTGATATTTCCCCGTTTTTTTTTGCCCTTGTTTGAAAATAGTGATGTAATCCTTCCACAGGATTATGCTTCCGGAACCCGGTAGACCATCGAATTAATATTTACTCCCGCGCCCACTGCCGCGAAAACCAAAACACTTCCGGGAGTGATGGAATGATTTTCTAATTTACCCTTTACAACCAGATCATATAACGTGGGTACGGTAGCCACCGAACTATTCCCTAACCATGATATAGTCATGGGCATAATGCCTTCCGGCATATCTGCCACCCCACACTCTATAAACAAGCGTTTTAAAATTGCCTCATCCATTTTATTGTTCGCCTGGTGAATCAGCACTTTGCTAATGTCGGTAAGGTTTACGCCTGCGCGTTCAATGCACTCTTTAATAACTGGAGGCACTGCCTTTAGGGCATGTTCATACAATACTCTGCCACGCATTTTTAAAAACAAATCATCACTGGGATAATCCGGATTATACGAACGCTGCATTTTTAAAACAAAGGTATAGTCGCCTGCATTCGTATGCGTTTTATGAGCAAGTATCCCAATGGGTGTATCGCTCTTTCGGGCTTCCAGAATAGTGGCTCCTGCCCCATCGGCATAAATCATGCAATCACGATCGTGCGGATCACAAATCCGCGAAAGCGTTTCGGCACCAACCACCAGCACACGTTTGGCCATGCCCGACTTGATATAGCAGTCTGCCTGTATGACACCTTGTAACCAGCCTGCACAACCAAAGGGTAAATCGTAGCAAACTGTATTGGGATTTTTGATACCCAACTTCATCTTTACACGTGAGGCTAGCGCAGGCACCATATCACTTCTTCGGTTATCGGCCAACACATCACCAAAATTATGGGCGAGAATTATATAGTCCAGTGTTTCGCCATCAATGCCTCCAGACTCCAGCGCATCCTTCGCTGCGAAAGCACCGATGTCGGACGCAACAAGATCATCGGTTACATACCTGCGTTCCAGAATGCCGGTGATGTCACTGAACTTTCGCGTTATTTCTTCATTAGGTTTCGTCAACCGTTTTCCGTCTGCTTCGAAAAAGGTATGGTTCAGGAAATAATCATTGGTTATTCGTTGGGTAGGAATATAGCTGCCGCTGGCTTGTAGTACTGAGTAAAGTTGCTGGCTCATGATCCGGTTTAGTAATGCGTTACAAACTTACAACCTCCCGTTTAGGGGAATAAATATTATTGTAAAATATTTCGTTTAACAAACAGTTGTTAGCGTAAAACACGTATGGGAATAGGTCAATTGGATTCTTTATATAGTTATGTCTTTCGCATCCGCATCAGGAAATAAACGCCTGTGAAGAAGGTTAAAAATATACTGACGGCCACCACTTCTTTCAGTTGAAGGTGTGACAGAAACCACCCTGTAGCGAGAAGCGCCAGCACAGGAATGGTAATGCCTCCGGGATTAGTGAAGGCGTTCTCTACTTTCAGTTTGCGCAATCGTATAGTGGCCGCAATGACCCCAACATAAATCAACAAAATTGCAGCACTGGATAATATTGCCAGTTGGCGAAACCCTCCTGATAAAGCCAATAAAAATCCGACAGATGAATACAGTATAATGGCGTAATGAGGAGTAGAAAATCTGGGGTGTATTCTGGCCAATACGGAGGGGAGTAACCCATCGCGCGCAGCAGCATACGGCATGCGTGACGAAACCAATTGATCACCACTGATTAATCCAAAGCACGAAACGGCAGCAGCAAGAGTCATCAGCACCACACCCTTCGGGCCAAAAACAACTTCTGCTACTGCCGCCAGCGGAGCTTCCTTTTGTAACGCCAGCGCATCACCCAATACCCCCTGTGCAACACCTTGTATAGCCATGTAAATGAAAACAATAAACAATACACCCAGCAAAATGCCGCGTGGGATTGTTCGCTTTGGGTCCTTAATTTCTCCGGAAGCCGACAAGGTAGATTCCGCTCCTCCGCCAAACGCAAAAAATAAAATCAGGGCGCCCTCTCCCAGACTGGTAAGCGAAGGGCTTTCCGTTACGCGTAGATTATCAACCTGAACATAGGCCAAACCAAATCCTACAAGTAGAAGTAATGGCAATAGTTTCACCAGGGTTATGACAAAGACAAATCCTGAACTTTCCTTGCTGCCCCTGATATTCAATAAGGCCAACCCACCAAACAGTACTGCCAATACCAGTATTCGGTAAACCGGAATTTTTAATGCGGGAAGTAAAATGGCAAGATTATCCACCATCACATTGGCAACTGCGGCACCCGACATCGCTGCAAAGCCTAGCCAAAAAATAGTATTGGTTAAAAATCCGGCCAACGGACCAAACGCTTTCTCTACATACGAATAGGCCCCGCCCGTAGTAACGATTTTACTGCCTACTTCAATGAAGCACAGTACAATCAGGCTCAGTAGAATGGCACAAATTATATAGGCCCAGAAACCGGAGGGCCCCAGGT
>CAZCRJ010000188.1:0-5845 GCA_964501015.1 uncultured Roseivirgaceae bacterium
TTGGCGCTTCCAACATGAAAGGACAGCATTATTTCTGTGGTATAATGCGTGACATTAGTGAGCGAAGGCTAACGGAAAAACTTGAACGGGAAATGGCGGCTATTGTAGAGCATAGTGAGGATGCCATCGTTAGTACTACATCAAATGGAGAAATCTACAGTTGGAACCAGGCCGCTGAAAAGTTGTACGGATATTCTGCCCATGAAGTTCAAAATAGGTCTCTTTCTATCATTTTTCCTGAACATTTGAAAGAGGAGGACCAACAAATCATTGAAAAGGTATCAACTGGTAATTCCATTCACAATTTCGAAACGGAAAGAATACGAAAAGATGGGGCATTGATACATGTTTCCATAACCGTTTCTCCTATTAAAGATAAATCCGGAAATGTAATAGGTACATCCCGCATTTCACGCGATATAACTGCGCAAAAGCAAAGGATTCAGGAAATTATGGACCTGAATGCAGAACTGGATGCCTTCACTTATTCTGTATCGCACGACTTACGCGCCCCCCTCCGCTCCATTGCCGGCTATACCCGCATTCTTCAGGAGGATTATGCTCCTCAAATGGGAGAAGAGGGAATGCGAATAGCCACCATTATTGCGCGTAATACCAATCGTATGGGAACACTCATCGATGATTTACTTAATTTCTCGCGATTGGGCCGAAGAGAGCTGAATACATCATTGGTTAATATGAAACTACTGGTGGAGCGAATTTTAGTGGATCACTTCACTGATCAACAGGTTCGGTTTGACATCAGGCCCCTTCACACCGTGTTGGCCGACATGAGTATGATTGAAATTGTTTGGATCAACCTGATCTCCAATGCGATTAAGTATTCTGCTAAACAACCCGAATCGATAGTAGAGCTGGGCTCATTTCAGGAAGGTAATGAAATATGCTTTTATGTACGCGATAACGGTGTAGGATTTGATATGCGCTATTACGATAAACTCTTTGGTGTATTTCAACGGCTCCATAAAATGGAAGAATTTGAAGGCACCGGAGTTGGACTAGCCCTGGTAAAAAAGATTGTGCAACGGCATCATGGCCGCGTGTGGGCCGAGGCTCAGGTAAACAATGGAGCAACATTCTATTTCACTATTCCCCTTGAAAACAAAGTAAAAGAAAAATTCGAAACTAATACGCTATGAAAAATGCTGTAGAAATATTGTTAGTAGAGGATAATCCTGATGATGCCGAGTTAACCATTCGAACATTGAAAAAAAACAACCTATCCGACAATTTATTTCATGTAACAGATGGCCAGGAAGCACTTGACTTTTGTTTCAATCCAGATAATGGTGTCCCTAAAGTTATTCTGTTGGATTTAAAAATGCCTAGAGTAGATGGAACTGAAGTCATTAAATGCATGAAGAGCGATGAGCAACGAAAAACCATACCCATCGTGGTATTGACCTCTTCCAAGCAGGAGCGTGATATCATAGAATCCTATAAACTGGGCGTCAACGCTTACGTTGTTAAGCCCGTTGACTTTGATGAGTTTGAAAAAGTTATAACAGAGGTTGGTTTATTTTGGCTTGTACTCAATCAACCCCCGAATTACGTTTAATAGAATAAAAATAATACCAATACCATGCGAAACGAATTGAAAATATTAATGCTTGAAGATCTGGAAGAGGATGCCGGTTTAATTGAACGGGTGTTGAGGAAGGAGAATTTTCAGTTTACCAGTAGGCGAATTGATACCGAGGAAGACTTCAGAAAAGGATTAGAGGAGTTTAAACCCGATGTTATCCTTTCCGATCACTCCTTACCCAGCTTCAACTCAATCGAAGCTTTCACCATTTGTCAGGAAAAAAAATTTAACGGACCGTTTATTCTGGTAACCGGGTCCGTATCCGAAGAATTTGCCGTGATGTGCCTTAAAAAAGGAGCAGATGATTATATATTAAAATCAAACTTATCGAGGTTGCCCATTGCTATCAATACAGCGCTTACGCTCAGGAAAACCAAAATCAAACAACTTCGTCAGCAGGAAGCCATAGGAAAACAAAATCAAGAACTGATAAAAATTAATGAGGAGCTTGATTCTTTTGTGTATAGTATTTCCCATAATCTAAGAGCTCCCCTGACATCCGTACAGGGTTTAGTTAATCTTGCGCGGTTGGAAGATCCGAATGATTATCAATTAGCCCAGGATTACTTCACGCTTATCGAACAAAGCATTCTTAAATTAGATGACACACTCAAGGAAATTCTGGATTACTCCAGAAACTCAAGAAGTGAACTGATTGCAGAACGTATCGACCTGAACACCCTGCTGAAAGATGTGATCAATGACCTTTCCTTCATGACCAGCTTTGCCAAAATCGAGTGGAAAATTACGGTTAACCAACCCCATGAATTTTATTCGGACCACTATCGTCTGAGGTCCATCCTTACTAACATTCTCTCCAATTCCATTAAGTACAGCGATGATCAAAAAACCAATTCCTTCATTCATGTAGAAGCCGAAGTAGACACCCATAAAGTTATTCTTAAAATTTCAGATAATGGGATAGGCATACAAAAAGATCAATTACCTAAGATTTACCAGATGTTTTATCGCGGAACCGTAAAGAGTGAGGGAGCAGGCCTGGGACTTTACATTACCCGGGAAATGATCCGCAAACTCAACGGTGACATGGCGATCAGTTCATCCTTCGGGCAACGTACCGATGTCACACTCACCATCCCGAACTTGAAGGTTTAGTCAATGCGTATATGGACTTAATGAACACCATAGTAGACCAATTGCATGATGCAGTAATTATTTCTGATAAGGATGGCACCATTGTCTATTTTAATAAAGCCGCACTCCTTTTGAGTGAGTCCACCCTGATACTTCCGCTGGCTATTGGAAAAAAACTGGAGGATTTGGTTGATCCTGCGCGCAAAAAAATTGTACAATCCATTCTTGCCGAAATTGCGCAGTCGGGTAATCCTTTTAAATCATTCACTGAATTTAAAAGTCTCACCGGTTCAACAAATCACCTGGAACTAGCATATAATTCTATAGTGAATGACGTGGGAGAAGTGATTTATATCGGTATTTGCATCCGCGACCTGACCGCCCAGAAGGCGTTTGAAAGTAAATTGGCAACATTGGCGCAAAACACCAATCAACTCATTGAAAAAGCGAATGCCGTAATCATCGGATTGGATACCCGTGGCTACATTACCGAATGGAATCAACATTGCGCCTCCATTACCGGTTTCGACAAAAATGAGGTGTACGCCAGGAAATTTGCCGAAGTCCTTTTGCGGGAAGAGGCCAGGAAAGATTTCGAAGAATTGCTTACCACGGTATTGGGACATCAGGAAATTACCAATTATGAATTACTTGTTACTACCCGGAATAATGGAACGGCTGCACTATTGCTCAATTCAACGGTGCGGTCCTCTCCCTCCGGCCAAATCATAGGTGTAGTACTCATTGGGCAGGACGTGACGGAACTGACGGAATACAGAAAGTCGCTGGAAAGAAAGGTGGAACAACGTACCCGCGAGTTAAAAGCAGCCCTCGAAAAAGAAAAAGATGTAGTGGAAATGAAAAGCCGCTTTGTTTCCATTGCTTCTCACGAATTCCGTACCCCCCTTTCATCCATACAACATGAAGCAGGTTTCCTGAAGCGCAACAGCTCAAAAATTGCCCCGGATGAGATTCACACAAAACTCAGCACAATTGAACACCAGAGCCGCCACATGACCCGTTTGGTCGATGACGTGCTGAACTATAGCAGCAGTGTGCGGGGTAATATCCATATCCAATACGTTACCTTGACCCTGGGTAAGTTTCTGCGGGAGATTATTGAAGCCATCGGCAATATGCCCAGGTATACACACGTTATCCGGTTGGAGGAATCAAACCTGCCCACACAGATTGTAACCGATGAAAAATTACTCCGAAGCATTTTGACCAACCTCCTTACCAATGCTATTAAATTCTCTCCCGAAAGTGATCATGTAGAACTTAACGTGAGGCGTCTTTTTTCGAATCTTGAATTCGTAATACGCGACTTTGGTATCGGGATACCGGAAGAGGAACAAAAGACTGTATACGATCCCTTCATGAGGGGCAAGAACGTTGACACCATACAAGGAACCGGATTGGGCTTGCCAATCGTAAAAAAGTCAGTAGAATTGCTGAACGGAACACTTGAATTCGAGAGTCGTGTAGGTCAGGGAACCACCTTCACCGTAACCATACCCTTAACACGTGAACAATGAGCCAAGCTAAAGAAATACGCATCCTATTGGTAGATGATCATAAGATCATACGCGATGGAGTACAAGCAATGCTTTCCCAATCTCCCGACTTTACTATTGTGGGATCAGTAGGTTCGGGCGAAGAAGCCATCAACGCGGTACGAGAAAATCCACCCGACATCATTGTAATGGATATTATTATGGGCGGGATGACCGGCATTGAGGCCACCCGGTGGATAAAAGAGTTGAACCCCACCATTAAAGTGCTGATCCTCTCGATGGAAATGAGTAAGGATTACATTTCAGCAGCCATCAACTCGGGTGCGGAAAGCTACTTACCAAAGGATGTTTCAGGCGATCAACTCATGGAAGCCCTGCGAACCATATACAACGGCAGCAGGTTTTTTAACGAGGCAATCATGAAACTGGTGTTTGAAGATTTCTATGTACATGAAAAACTGAAAGCCCCCGGCAAGAGACTACCCAATGACCTGACCAAGCGGGAACATGAAGTGCTTGGATTGGTGGCGTTGGGAAAATCCAACAAAATGATCGCGGATTCCCTGTTCATCAGTGTTAAAACTGTAGAAACGCATAAAACGCATATACTGGACAAATTGGGGCTAAAAAATACTGCCGAACTTGTGCGCTACGCCATCAAGAACAACATCATATCAGTTGACGCAATCTGAGCACAGTTCTCCTTCGTGAATAAGCATCCTCCTATTGCATAATGGAGATAAAACATAATTGATTATGATTTCCCCCAAGCGAACACCGCAGATTAAATGATCAAAAATGCAAGACTGCGACACCACATTTCTTTTCACTGCTCCCTCCCCTGTAGTAGCCTTCTAATGAAAAAGACTATGCTCAGTGACGCTAATCTTTACATCTCCAATTTTTAAAGATGAAGCCATCCAGAAGCCTTGTTAAATCATTGTTGAGCTAAGCTAGTCAGGCACGGGAATTCAGGTGAAACTTCCTCCTGTCAGGGAAAACCCCTACGTTATCAGGGTCTAGCCGACCCGCATCGACTCAACATAATCTCTTATTGAGCATCCTTATTTCGCGATTTCTACTGTCTGCATTGGCGAATAATTATCCATGCTGCATGGAATAACACTTTTCACTAGTGGTAGAACTGATTTAATGAGAATCCATTTTCTCCTGACAGATACCACCCCTCATTCCCAGACTTTTACTAGTGTAAACACAAACAAAACACAAGCGTTATGAAAAACAATTACCAAAACACAGAGCGGAGAAACATGTGGATCGTTGTTCTCCTTATTGTATCCTTTTTCGCCTTTGATGCCCACGAAGCTTCCGCGCAGGGATATAAGAAGCGCAAGCGGTCCGGCAACCGGAATTACAGCACACCTTCAGGAAACATCTTTATTGGTGCCGAAGCAAGTATTGGAAACAGGAATTTCACCATCACCAGTGACATTGCAGAACTGGATAACCTGACCGTTATTGAAGAAGGCAAAACATTCGGTGGCGTCATTGGTGGCGATGCCTTCCTGATCCGGGTAAGGGGAGGTTCGTATCAGGCTTCTTCTACCATGTACAAACGAGTTGACTTACAGGAATTTTCCGTTGGCACTAACCTTAATGTGCTTCA
>CAZCRJ010000189.1:0-5844 GCA_964501015.1 uncultured Roseivirgaceae bacterium
GGTGTACGTCCACAATAACACTTCATTTTCTCCATTAAACTCATACGCTTTTTTAATCGTATGGTCGGTGGAGTTGTAGGTGTTGTTTCCATCAGGCTGCCAGTCAGCACCCGGTGCACCTTGTTTGATAATTCGGTTTAGTGGTGAGGGTTCAAAAACAGTAACGGCAAAAGGCGCAACATCAGTAGCCACTTTGGGCGTAGGGTTGTTGGGATTATAAAAGTCGCTTTGATGCGTTACTGCATTTTGTTTGTACCAGCCGGTAGCTTCAGTAGAAACGTAAGGAAGATATTTTACTGCTTCGCGGCCAAACTGATCGTAAACAATAGGTTGGACTATGTCTTTTTTATCGGGTGAGCCTTGAATGATCACCGATTGTATCGGTCGGCCTAGTCCGTCAAAGTATTGGATAGTTTGAGACACACTGTCAATGGGGAGAACGGCTAATTTGTTTACATCTTTTATCTCTCGCATCGGAGTACGGGAAAGGATGTAGTTCTTGTTTACACCTTCAAACTGCGAGAGAACAGTAAAGGGATCAGATGTACCGCTGCCGGTTACTCCGGCTTTGGTAACGGTAACGGTATAATCTCCGGGAATTATTGCGCTGTAGGTCTGGCTGCTCCCAACCGTAACATTGCTGCTGTTCTTCCAGGTGTAAGAAGAATAGTCGGGTCCTGCATCTAAATTGACCGGCTCCATTTCAATACGGTTGGTACTGGCTGTAACGGTGGGAAGGGGATGGATAACAATAGAAACTTCGTTGGAAGTTACCGCATCGCAAACACCGTTTTTAACCCATACCCGGTAATTGGTAGTGGCGGAAATATTGTAAGGTTGGCTTGCGGTTGTGTTTGAAATGTCTTCCCAACTGCCGGTTTCGGTTTTGCTTTGCCATTTCTGCACGTTGCCAGCATGGCCGGAGAGTGAAAGCGTTCCACTGGCGTTATCAAAAACCTGAGCGCTTTGACTCAGCGTGCCACCGTTGGATTGGGCATCCACAGTAGCGGTTACGGTACTGCGCGTAGCGCTGATACAGTTAAAGGCTGTTATCGCTTCAACATAATAAGTAGTGGTGGTACTGAACGATGCGGAGTAACTGCTGCCGGTATGAAAGGGTGTTCCACCCGTGAGGGCAGTGTACCACCGGTCAGCAGCATCGTTGGAATACAAGGTAACAGCGCCTGCCTGGCAACGTGAACCACTGGTGGTAACCGGGGCAGGTGGCAGGGAAGAATCGGTAGCGTAAAAAACAGAAGCTGCACTGCTCCATCCAAAATTATTTTTGGCTCTCAAGTAATAAGTGTCATTCGAGGTCACAACCCATTCGTTGGCGGAGTTCGACATATCCGTACCCGAGCTGGTGGTTTGCCAATACCATGTAGTTTCTGAAGGTGGCGTGCCGTTAAACAGCAACCTGCCCTGGGTGCATTCGTACTGCACAGTCGGTGTTGGCGGGGTGTCAGGCGGTCCACCAATCGTGATATTTCTTTCTGTATAAATCGTCCACTTATCCCGCCACCGGATGGTTCCCGTTCCGGCACTGCCCGCCCACTGGATGGTTACCGAATTGTAGCTATTGGAGTTGATAATTGTTCCGTTCGCAACATTCCAGTACTGCTGTGTGCCAAACTCACTGAACATGGAACAATCCGGGCATGAGTAGGTTTCAGTGCTGCCGGTCTGTACTTCGGCCGGCCCTAAGATCATCAGTTGGCTGTAAACTGCTGCTATGGGTAACACTGTAAAGCACAGGAACAGGTGTGCGGCCAAACGCCTGGTAATGAACAATGTTGTAAGATACCGTGTCATCATTCCCGGGTTAAGATTACACCGCTTTCAATTATTTCTTCCGTTGCATTATCGCGCAGTTCTTTTGACAAGAAAGCGATAAACCTGATTTGACCGGAGTTTATGGGGCGCAGGATGGCGAACATAGACTTTATTTCCGTTCCGACCTTAATCCTGAACTCCAGTTGATGGTCAGTTCCTTTAGCATTCATCACAAAAGATTCCTCAAATTCAAATATCTTTTCGCCCACTTCATACACACCGGATTGATCAGCACGCAGTTCAAGCTTTATTTGCTCCGGGTCATTTTTCCAGGTACCGGCCAACGTTGATTGCGCCTGAAGGCTGGCGGATAGCAGAATAAGAAACAGCAGAGGCAGAATTTTCTTCGAATGTTTGGTATAGAACATTTTCATGGTTCCTGGGGTTGGGTGGATACGTAGTGATACCGGTTATCCTGAGTGATGTTGCCGAGATGGTCCCTCACAACAGTCAACCTTCCAAATGAGTCGTATTCATAATGGATGGTTTGGTTGTTGTGGTCAGTAACCGAAGTAAAACCAATACCCGGTGAGTAGGTATAGGTAGTCATCAAGGCACCAACTGGGTAAATACGGATTTCATCAAGCCGTTCTCCATCCGTAATGAGATGATTGCCGCCAGTGTAGGGCACTTCCTTATAGTGCCAGGAATTATTTTCCCAGTACCAGTAAGAAAGTATGCTGTTCGGATTAGCCGTTGTAAGTTTCGCGGTGTAATTACCCGCATGATATTTTTTCCCCGATTTAGCAGGCCCTGTAATACCGGTTTCTTCAAAGCTTTCATAAAAGAGCTCGGAATGTAAGGCGTTCACCGCTTTTGCTGTCGGGAACTTATTGTCATAGCCCCAAAGAATACCAATATCCAGACCGTCTTTGCCTTTATAGCTGAGCAAATTCCCATTCGCATCATACTCCGATAGTTCAACTTCTGTTTCCAGCGTACCGCCATCGAAGGATGTTAGAATTTTTTCAGGCAAAACCGATGATCCATAAAAGTTGTAATCGGTTCGCTGGCGTTGCGTCTCGGCATTCGCTCTTAGGATAATCTTTTCAACAGGTTCGGAAAGAAAATTCTTACGCTGTAAAGAGTCGAGCGCATTTTGATTGGAAGCAGTTAAGCCATCAATGGAGGCATAGTCGAACGGATATTTTAGCAACGTTGTAACCGTATCAGATTGTGAAGTTGTGGTTTCAGCTTTTGTCGGATAATAGTATTGGGGATTGTCATAGTTAAAGTGTGTATTTGTGGTAACTGTATTTTGATGTGAGAAGAATTTTTCATTCTGGGAGATTAATTCCAACCGGCCTGAAAAGAATTCATAGTTTTTTATATAAAACCATCCTGGTTCTGTACCAACCATACCCTGAAAAGTGCGGACACCCTGTAATTTCGGGTAACCCTCTCCGTTACTATCAACCTCGTTGATCAGGAAAATGCCAGGGCTATATTCCTCATTATAAAATTCCGCGGGGTGGAAATACTGCCAATCAAGGGGGGGTGATCCTAAAATGTTCCATATACCATAAATGTTGTAATGATTTTCCTTACTATAAATTTTTACAAACTGACCGTTCTCAAATTTATAATCCACCTGGGCATAAAGAAGTCCTCTTTTCCAATCTTTGCTGTCTTGATGCGGAAATATGTATGTGTATTCCGGTATGCCGTTGTTGTTGAATACTTCGTCATCGTATTTGTTAAGTGTCCATCCTCTGATTATATCAGGGTAATCAGCAGGACAAGAGTAATAGAATACGGATTTGCCGGTTTGCTCTGGCGCTTCCGTTGTTACTTCAACACGCCTGTAGCCCACATGACTGCCTTGTGTTAAAGCCAAAGGTATGTTTGTATTATACATTCTGTACCAGCCTAAATACTCACCGGTATTGTACATGGCATCATATTCAAAATACCCATACCTAGGAATGGATACCACGCTCCCCGAAGTAAGTGTAGAACCGGCCATCGTATAGTTATAAACGCGTGTGATAGCATTCCCATTGGCATCATAATCAATTGAACGCTTAACCCGCAGACCTCCAATTTTTTTGTTGGGCGTATTTAATTCATTGTCCCATTCAATATCGATACCATACAAATCTTCAAAGCAATTGCCAAGTCCATTGTATTCAATAAATGTTATTTCATAATCACCGGCTTCAAGAAGTGCCGTTAGCCGGTAACCAGGCCCTTCAGGGTTAAGGTAAAATCCGTTAAGTGTTGTAACTGATTCGTTCGAAAGGTTTTTGAACTTTACTTGTATATCGCAATTTTCAGACAGTGAAATTCCTGAAATTGTAGTAATTACCTCAGAGAATGGGTCATCGATTGTTTCGATGTGTATAGTATCGCTGGAGTTTGTTACCGGGTTCAGGTTTACAGAAGAAACTTGGCGTTCATTGGGTAGCAGCTTGATGGAGGATTCATGTAGTTCATATTCATATTCAGACCATCCGCCTGTTGGATAAGTGATTTTGGTTAGCACCCCTGCTTTGGCATGAGCCTCCGATGCTTCCCGGTTAGCTGAACCATAAATGGCAAAGTTAGGTGGACGCATGGCCTGAGGCAGTGGCCTTAGATCAACTTTGTTGCGGGGCTCCAAACTGGCATTGTTGTCCTGGCCGTTATAATATCCCCAGTGATCACGGGCATAGGAAAATCTGCTCGGTAAATAACTTTCAGTAAAGTATTCGAAATAATAAGGCAGAGAAGTTAATCCGGAGTCGTCAAGAAAATATACTGCATCAAGCTTCAGTCTTTTCAGGTGATCACCATCTGTAAGGCTACCTGGCAGGTATGGATTTGAGTTGTTGTAAGCTGCAGTAATTGGCACCTCACCATTCTGATCAAAGTAACTGTAAGCGAAATCCACAGAACGTTCCCTGCCATGCTCATTAATTTCTATCGATGCAAGGAATTGCTCATCGATTAAATCCCGCCTGGGAATTTCTCCGGTAATAAATTCTATAGTGTCGCTCTTGTTGTAGGTAATGTATTTTAACCTTTTGGCTTTTGTCTCTGTCTTGACATAGGATGGCTGAAAAGAACCGTGGGGTGTATCAATAATCCTGTTGGTAACCGATTCAGAATATTGTGTAAACTCATAGGGATCATAATGAAAGTAAATCGCTTCTGTGTTGTTAAAATTGTGAATGGATGACAAGTACCAGGATGAGATATCAAAACTCAAATCTGTAGGTGTTCCACCTACCGGGATCGAACGGACCTCTTCGTGCTCGGTAAATTGGTAAGTAATTCCCCGGTCCGTAATTATTTTGAAAGCAATCAGTTTGTATCCGCCCTGCTCAAACTCGGGAATAATTTTATTGTTTGATAAAGGTACCTGTATTACTTGTTTTTGCTTGTCGATGTAAAACGTACCGGAATAACTGCCGACATTATAGTAGTACCTATCAGGCTCGGCATCGGTGTTTCCATTGGCAAAGTTCTGGTAATGCTGAATGTTTTCTGGTATCAAAGGTGGAATTGCAGCCGTATAGAAGTAGCCGTATCTGCCATTGGCCTTGTCGTCCGCAAGGCCGTAAATGGTTCTTGAAACAGCCGATGTTGCACTCAACGACCATCCCAAACCTACCCACGAGGCAATTTGCTGTATGTTAATTCCTCCCGCTCCCGAATAACTTAATGCAATGGGGAATTCCAGGTCCTTCATTTTAATGGTGTGAATCGGAATACCAATTTTCAATGCTCCTGTGTAGAGACTTACATCGGTATTTCCAAACCGTTGAATTGAACTTGCCGTGGGTGAAGGTGGGATAACACTCACATAATCGTCTTGGGCAATGACATAGCTCGTAAGCAGAATGAATGCTATTGCTAAAAATAATAATTTGTAGTTCGTCATCTTGTCAATGGTTAGGTTTAAGTCGGGTTTATGTCATTATCCTATTATTCCAATGGAGGTTTGCGGGAAGGGGTTTGGCTCTTGCCACAGTTTTGGTTTGTGCGGCTGTAGTCGCGCGGCTGTGGCATGTGCCAAATGTGCGGTGG
>CAZCRJ010000190.1:0-5841 GCA_964501015.1 uncultured Roseivirgaceae bacterium
TGCTAAGCCTTATCAGTCTTGCGTTTATCTTTCAAAGTATTTCCGTAGGTCTGGTTTCCAGTTTAATTGTTTTGTTTATAAGCTTAATTGAGTTGTTGGTTGCCGGTATTCAGGCTTATGTATTTACGCTGTTTACATCGCTATACATAGGAATGGCCACTGCCGATCACGAACATCATTAACCTAAAGATTTCCCTGACGGAAGCGTCAGGGTTTTTTTCACACATAAATACATACTTATGTTAACTGCACTTTTAATGGACATTAGCTTTGCGATCATGGGAGCTGGTATTGGTGCCGGTCTGGCTGCGATAGGCGCTGGAATTGGTATCGGTAGAATTGGTGGCTCCGCCATGGAAGGCATGGCGCGTCAGCCTGAGGCTTCTGGAAAAATCCAGGGCGCAATGCTGATCATTGCAGCACTTATCGAGGTGGCGGCTCTGTTTGCCCTCGTTATTTGTTTGTTGATCTCATTCCAGGGCTAAAAGCACAGAAGAACTTGCTGCGGCAATGGGCCGGGCAAGTTCTTCATTATGTTGAATTACTTGACAAACTAATATTATGGAACTTCTCACCCCCGGCACTGGTCTGATAATATGGCAGGCGTTTGTATTCCTTTTGCTGGTTTTCTTTTTGGCAAAATTTGCCTGGAAGCCAATCCTTTCATCGCTAAAAGAGCGTGAAGAATCGATTCAGCAAGCATTAGAGACAGCCGAAAAAGCACGTGCCGAAATGGCGCGTATGCAAGCCGACAATGAAATCCTTCTCAAGCAGGCGCGTGAAGAACGTGACAAAATTCTGAAAGAAGCTCGCGAAGCATCAAGCCGGTTAAAGGATGAAGCGCAGCAGGACGCTAAACGTACAGCTGATCGCATTATTGACGATGCCAGAGCTGCCATTCAGATTGAAAAACAGGCCGCCTTACGTGATGTAAAAGCCCAGGTTGCATTGTTCTCCCTGGAAATAGCGGAGAAACTGATCAAGAAAAACCTTTCAACCGATAAGGATCAAAAGGATCTGGTCAATCAATTTATTTCTGATTTAAAGTTGAATTAAGCCCATGGCAGAATCACGGGTAGCACCGCGCTATGTAAAATCATTACTGGGGTTGGCAGTAGAACAGAATATTCTGGATAAGGTTTTCCAGGACATGCTGCTCTTCACAAAAGTGTGTGAGGAAAACAAGGCATTTGGTATTATGCTGCGCAGCCCGGTAATCCGACATGATAAAAAAAGACAGGTACTGGCGAAGATCTTCACCGGCAAAGTAGAGCCACTTACCCTGGCATTCTTTGATATCATCACCTATAAAAACCGTGAGCCGTTGTTGCCTTCCATCGCACGTGAATTTCACCGGGCGTACAACGAAAATAAAGGCATCAGCAAGGCAACGTTTACAACTGCTTATCCGATTGATGCGGAGATTCGGTCACAGGTTGAGACTATGGTAAAGCAAATCAGTGATAAGAAGGAAATCGAGTTGGTGGAAACCATCGATGCGAATATGATCGGGGGGTTTGTGTTAACAGTGGGTGACCGTCAGATTGATGCCTCCATCAAGAGTAAACTGAAAAAACTGAAGAATAGCTTTAACGAGAACCCATTTGTTAAAGGGTTCTGATAATCAATTAATAAAAGAAATAACAATAACGATATTATGGCAGAAATCAGACCAGAAGAAGTATCAGCAATATTGCGCGAACAACTTTCGCAATCACGCACCGATGCCGAGTTAGAAGAAGTAGGTACCGTATTGTCCGTTGGTGATGGTGTGGCTCGTATATATGGACTAACCCAGGCACAAGCTGGTGAATTGCTGGAATTTGAAAATGGCCTTAAGGCTATGGTGTTGAACCTTGAGGAGGATAATGTAGGTGCCGTATTATTCGGTGACTCAAAAAGCGTTCATGAAGGCGACACCGTAAAGCGTACCGGAAAAATCGCCTCCGTTCAGGTTGGTGAAGGCATGGTAGGCCGTGTTGTAGATACGCTCGGTAAGCCGATAGATGGCAAGGGCCCATTAACAGGCGAACTTTACGAAATGCCGTTGGAGCGCAAAGCGCCCGGAGTAATTTATCGTCAACCGGTAAATGAACCATTACAAACAGGTATAAAAGCGATCGACTCCATGATTCCAATCGGTCGTGGTCAGCGTGAATTAATCATCGGTGACCGCCAAACCGGTAAAACGGCTGTGGCCATTGACGCCATTATTAATCAAAAAGAATTTTACGAAAAGGGAGAACCTGTATACTGTATTTATGTAGCTATTGGTCAGAAAGGATCAACCGTTGCCACTATTGCAGCATCTTTGGAAAAGGCAGGCGCCATGGCCTATACGGTAATCGTTTCGGCAACAGCTTCAGATCCTGCACCCATGCAGTTTTTTGCTCCGTTTACTGGTGCTGCCGTTGGTGAATTTTTCCGCGACACCGGACGCCCGGCTTTGGTTATCTATGATGACTTGTCGAAGCAGGCTGTTTCATATCGTGAAGTGTCGCTGTTGTTGAGAAGACCTCCCGGACGTGAAGCGTATCCTGGTGATGTGTTCTATCTGCACTCCCGTTTATTGGAACGCGCGGCCAAAATCATCAACAATGATGAAATTGCAAAGAACATGAATGACCTGCCTCCATCCATCAAGCACTTGGTGAAAGGTGGTGGCTCACTCACCGCGTTGCCAATCATTGAAACACAAGCGGGTGACGTATCGGCATATATTCCTACCAACGTAATATCCATTACGGATGGACAGATCTTTTTGGAAACCAATTTATTTAACTCTGGTATCCGTCCTGCAATTAACGTAGGTATTTCTGTTTCTCGTGTGGGTGGATCGGCACAGATCAAATCCATGAAAAAAGTTGCAGGTACCTTAAAACTTGATCAGGCACAGTTTCGCGAACTGGAAGCATTTGCAAAATTTGGTTCTGACCTTGATGCTGCTACCAAGCTTACCATTGAACGCGGACGCAGAAATACTGAAGTATTAAAGCAAGATCAATATTCACCAGTTCCAGTGGAAGAGCAGGTAGCCATGATTACGGCTTCTACCCGCGGATTTATTGATAAAGTTCCGGTTGCAAAAGTGCGCCAGTTCGAGAAGGAATTTTTAGGACTGATGCGCGATACACACCGCGATGTGTTGAATAACCTGCGTGCCGGTAAATTTGAAGACAGCGATGTTGACATAATCAAAAAGACCGCTACGGAGTTAGCCGAAAAATATAAATAGAAAATACGTGATGTGATGACGTACGCGCATCATGATCGGATGAACAACAAATATGGCGAGTTTAAAAGAAGTAAAAAATAGGATTAGTTCGGTGGTTTCTACCCAGCAGATCACCAAGGCCATGAAGATGGTGGCCGCTGCCAAATTGCGTAAGTCGCAAGACAGAATTTTACAAATGAGACCCTTTGCTCATAAGCTTGGCCATATTTTTCAAAACCTTTCAGCGGCACAAAGCGATAACCCTACCGACAACTGGTTCAGTACTGCACGCGAAGAAAACAAAATCCTGATCGTTGCGATTAGTTCTGACCGTGGGTTATGTGGTTCGTTCAATACCAACGTGTACAAGGGTGTACTTCGTGTTATTCATGAAAAATACGAACGACAGCATAAGCAGGGTAACGTTACAATTCTTCCGATAGGAAGGAAAGCGGAAGACTTTTTCAGCAAGCGTAAGTTTTCCATGCATAATGACTTTACAGGTATTATTTCCAATATCTCTTTCGATTTTGTTTCCGAAGCGGCAGACTACATTATGGAAGCTTATCATACCGGTGCATATGACAAAGTGGAGATCGTTTATAATGAATTTAAGAATGTTGCTACTCAGGTGCTTCGCGTAGAGCAATACCTTCCAGTTGTCTTACCTGTGCATACAGTAAAAACAACGGAGACGGATTACCTGTATCAACCAAACCGGGCGGAAATACTGGATGGACTCATCCCTAAATCGTTGAAAGTACAGTTATTCAAAGCGGTGCTGGAATCCAATGCTTCCGAAAATGGGGCCCGCATGACGGCCATGGATAAAGCGACCGAAAACGCAGGCGATCTGCTTAAGGAGTTGAGGTTAACGTATAATCGTACACGCCAGGCGGCTATTACCAAAGAAATTCTGGAAATTGTTGGTGGCGCTGAAGCCCTCAAGGCATCCTGATCCACAACATAAACACATGGTAAGCCCATCTTTTCCCGAAGATGGGCTTTTGTTTTTGGAACAGGTAGTACTGATGTACTATTTCAGAACAATGTGACATGAACACTGGCTTGTAAAATGAGAACCGGAATTTATCTTTCGGAAAATACTATCGGGTTAACCTCTCCCTATAAACTTTTCAGGTTTTACCATGCACGAGCTCTTACGCGATTTACCAGGTGTTGTTTATGAGTATTTGATTCGTAAGGATGATACCCGTGCATTTACCTTTGTAAGTGATACCAGTAAGCATGTAATTGGAATACCTGCTTCTGATCTGATTGATGATCCTTCGCTGCTGCGCCAGATTATTTTTACCGAGGACCGCCCCACCTTTGAAGAATCCCTTCAGCAAAGCCACACCACGAAGTCAGTATGGAATTGGGAAGGTAGAATTATAGTAAACGGCAAAGCCCGATGGATAGAAACCCGGTCGGTTGCGCTAACCCGGGGAGAAGATACCTTGCGGAAAGGGATTATCATTGACATCACGGAACGTAAGCAGACAGAGGCAGAGCATGAGTTGCGTTATCATGCCCTTGTTGAAAGTTTACCTTTAGGTGTGGGGATACACGTAGACGGGAAACTGGTTATGGCCAATGCCTTTGCCCATCAATTGATGAAAGCCCGGCCAGCAGAATTAATCGGAAAAGCGGTAATCGATCTTGTTCATCCAGAATGCAGAAATTTTGTATTGGAGCGCATGAATAAAGTATTGTCCGGCCAATCCGTAAGTATTGCCGAGGAGCGGTTTATTTGCCTCGATGGACAAGTCATCAATGTTGAAACAACTGCTATGCCCTTTACCTATAAGGGATTGCCGGCTGTTCAGGTGATTGTTCGTGACATAACACAAGAGAAACGAACCCGAGAGGAAATAAAAATCAATGAGACATTTTTCACCCAATTGTTCAATAACATTCCATTGGCTGTAGTTATGCTGGATGCTACCGGTATGGTAGACTTGGTGAATCAGGGGTTTAGCCAGATGTTTGGATACCACCTGGACGAACTCAAAGGAAGAAACCTGAATGAGTTTATAGTGCCGCAGGAGTATCAATCGGAAGGCATTGATATCAATAACGTTGTTACTTCCAACAAAATGATAAGCATGGAGGCAGTACGAAAGCATAAAGATGGAGGATTGGTAAATGTACTGTTATATGGAATGCCCGTGCGGATGGAGGACCGGATCATCGGCATTTATGGAGTATATGTTGATATCACAGAACTGAAGCGAATGGATGAGGAACTCAAAATTCGAAACGCAGAGCTGGACAATTTTGTATACAAAGTATCCCATGACTTACGCGCCCCTTTATCCAGCATACTGGGCCTTGTTAACCTTGCAAAAATGCCCGGCAATACCGATAGTCCGTATGATTACCTGAAGCTTATTGGCGATAAGGTTAACCGTTTGGATTATTTCATCAGTGATGTGTTGAGCCACTCTAAGAACCTCAAATTGGAGGTATCCGTTGAGCCAGTTGACCTTAAGCGAATTTTACTACGTACCCTTGACGATCTCAGTTATCTGGAAGGGGCATCTGAGGTTCAATTCCAGGTTGATGCCCATGAAGTAGAAATACTCTCGGATCCCTGGAGGATTTCAGAGATTTTCAGAAACCTT
>CAZCRJ010000191.1:0-5821 GCA_964501015.1 uncultured Roseivirgaceae bacterium
CGCAGCCTACATGGTGGGGAATGTCGGGTTTTCTACTGATGATCTATCGTACATTTATCTTGTTGGCGGAGCCCTCACCATTTTCTTCTCGCCCTGGGTGGGTAAGATGGCCGACAAACATGGAAGGCTGAAAATCTTTACCATTTTCGGATCACTGGTGATCATTCCCATCGTCATCATTACTAACATGCCGCCAACACCCCTGTGGGCTGCACTTATCGTCTCAGGAATATTTTTCATTTTCAGTAATGGCAGGATGGTTCCTTCTACTACTATGGAAACGGCCATCATCAGCCAGGAGAACAGGGGAAGCTACATGAGTATACGGTCATCTGTGCAGCAGCTCACATCAGGACTTGCTTCTTTTCTTGCCGGAACAATCATTAGTGAAAAACCGTCCCTCTTCGGAGAAGAAACCAAAGCGCTGGTGAATTATGAATATGTGGGGTACATCGCAGTGCTCTTCAGTCTGATTTCGCTATGGCTGGCCCGTAAACTGCAGGTGGCGCAGGGAGCTTGAGACTAGACTCAAGAGAATAGAAAATCAATTTGTATTTTGATGATTATTTAAACGAATTTTGGTCGTCACCATTATCTTGCCTTACCCTATGAATCCTGAAATAGTTTTTAAAATCGCCAATAGCGTTGCCCTTGTTGGTTGGATCGTTATGGCCGTTGCGCCCCGATGGAAATGGACAAAAACATTACTTCTGTCCGGTGGGTTAATCCTGCTGTTATCTGCAACCTACCTCACCATTATAGTGCTCACGTTTGGTGAATCTGAAGGGGGCTTCGACAGCCTGGCCAATGTGATGAAATTATTTGAAGACCCGAACGCGGTTTTGGCCGGATGGATTCACTACCTCGCTTTCGACATGTTTGTGGGCACCTGGATTATCAGCAATAGTCAGAAACTTGGCATCAAACACCTGTATATCGTTCCCTGTTTGTTCTTCACCTTTATGTTCGGACCAATAGGATTGCTTTTGTACTTCATCGTGCGTGCCGCCACTACAAAAAAAGTACTGCATGAAAATTTCTGAGTTCATCGCACACCTCCGGAAAGGTAATCCGCTGCTGTATTATGCCGGTCTGGTTAACCTCGTTCTTTTTGGCTGTTGTTTACTCCTTTTCTTTTTGGATAACCGCCAGCTGATGGGTATTAACGTATGGATCAAACCCATGAAGTTTACCCTCTCGGTAAGCATTTATTTATGGACGTTTGCCTGGCTCTTGCAGTACCTTACTGATAAACGAAAAGTAAAGTTTATTTCCATCGGTATTTTTCTAACCATGGCAGTTGAAATCTTTCTTATCCTAACGCAAGCAACACGCGGAGTTCAGTCTCATTTTAATGTGCATACAGCACTGGATGGAATGATTTTCGCTACTATGGGCATTTTCATTGCCCTCAATTCACTCCTCAACTTGTATGTGTTCATTCTTTTTTTCACCAAAGAAGTAAGACTGGAACATTCCATGCTGGTGGCCTGGCGTGCAGGCTTGTTCTTCCTTTTTCTGGCCGGAATTTCCGGGGGACTAATGTCGCAGCACCTGGCACACACCTATGGCGCACCGGATGGCGGAGATGGATTGCCCTTCCTTAACTGGAGTACTACTGCAGGCGACATGCGTGTAGCTCATTTTATTACGATGCATGGACTTCAGTTCTTTCCCCTGCTGGCCTGGTTTATCCGCGACCGTGTGGCCAATGTGGTAATTGTTATTCAGATTGTTTTTGTTTTGTATTTAGCAGTAAGTCTGCTGCTTCATAACATGGCGCTGCAGGGTAAGCCCCTTTTTGGATAATTACGCAGCATCAATTTTGACGCTCGTCATGGTGATGGAACCCATCACAGCCTTATCGTTGAAGAAGGTGGCCTGTTCATTCTTTTCCTGCAAGCCAAGAATGTACAACAAGGGATAATAATGATCGGGTGTTGGGATGGCATAGCGTGCACCAGTGCCTAGCGTATCGTAGTGTATTAGTGCATCATGATTCACATTGGCGATGTGGTCTTTGAACTTCGCATTCATTTCCACGGCCCAGTCGAAACCGAAGTCGGGTTCGTTTACTTTATTCCAGGCTACCATACCGAGGTTATGCACCATATTGCCACTGCCGATAATAAGCACACCCTTTTTGCGTAGTGCCGATAATTCCCTCGCCAGATCGTAATGATAGTGTGCAGGTCGGTTGTAATCAATACTAAGTTGAAGCACAGGAATATTTGCCTGGGGATACATATGCCGCACTACCGTCCATGTGCCGTGATCCAATCCCCAGTCGTGATCGAGACCAACGTTTGTTGTTGTAATGATGTTCTTTGTTTCCAACGCCAACTGCGGATTGCCCGGTGCAGGATACTGAACGTCAAACAATGCTTTTGGAAATCCGCCAAAGTCATGAATGGTTTTTGGATGCTCCATGGCCGTAATGTGTGTACCATGGGTAAGCCAGTGTGCACTGATGACGAGCACCGCCTTTGGTGTCGGAATTTCTTCACCCATTTTTTTCCAACGCTGCGAAAATTCATTGTCTTCGATGCCATTCATGGGCGATCCGTGCCCGATGAAAAGTATGGGCATGCGGTACGATTCTTCTTTCAGCGAATCAGAAAACGATTTAAATGCTCCTAGTGTACTCACGGCTACTACAGTTAGTTGGTGTATAAAATCCTTTCGGTTCATGACAATGTAGTATAAACCACATCCACTTGAATTTTAGTTCTTAGCCTGGTTAGTTTCTTCCGAAAAGTCGCTTGAAGAATCCCTTTTCCTTTTTACCGAACTCCTTCCTTTTGTCCTGATCCTTTTTCCGGAACAAATCCTTAAAGAAGGAATCATCGGATTTGGTCAGGTCGCAATCCAGTTTGCGTTCAAGGGCGGGTGATAATTCCGGAAAGCGGGCATACATCACTGGACTCAATGCCTTATCCCTGTTGGATCGTTGGAGAAAATCCCCAACGATGGGCAAGGCCGTTGCTGCTCCCTGCCCCAACGCAGTAGAACGAAACCGGATGCGCGGATCATCTGCTCCTACCCATGCGCCTATCACCAGTTTAGGTGTCATTGCAATAAACCAACCATCGGTATTCGATTGAGTGGTGCCTGTTTTTCCGGCTATGTCGTTGGTCAGGCCGTAGCGGGTACGCAGGGATGAACCTGTTCCTTCATCCACCGCTCGCCTGAGCATGTGTACCATCATGGCTGCACTTTCTGCCGACAAGGCCTGATGACTTTTTGGCGATTCAAAGTTTTCCAGCACCACGTTATCGTGTGTGGTAATGGAAGTGATGTAATAGGGTGCAATGGCCCTGCCCCGGTTAACGAAACACGCATAGGCACTCACCATCTCCATCATCGAAATGGAAGATGTACCTAAGGCAATGGATGGCACGGGTGTAATCGGACTATTGATGCCCATGTTACGGGCCAGTTGTATGGTGTTGGCAATTCCTGCCTTTTCCAACACCTGAACCGAAACGGTATTCACCGAATTCACCAATGCACCGGTGAGGGAATATTTCACATCATAGGTGCCATCCGAATTTTCGGGTGACCAGTTTTCCATATCCGAATACGTTATGCGCTCGGAGGAAATGTAGTCGCAGGGATCAACGCCTTGCTCCAGTGCTGCTGCATACACAATGGGTTTAAACGTTGACCCGACCTGGCGTTTCGTACTCTCCCGCACATGGTCGTATTGAAAGTAATGGTGGTTGATGCCGCCAACCCACACGCGTACGGCACCTTGTGCCGGGTCGATGGCCAGCACGCCCGCATTCAAAAATTTTAAGTAGTGCTTGATGGAGTCGATAGCACTCATTGTCACCTCCTTCTCCCCTTCCCAGGTAAATACATTCATCAGCACGCTCTTGTTCATTGCTTCCAATATCTCAGCATGTGCTAATCCCTTACTCAAAAGATTTTTGTAGCGCTCCGATTTTCTTATCACCTCGTCCAGCATACCCTTGTGGGGCTGCCACGGATCGGAACTGCGCCAATGTTGAGCAAAACGTCTTTGTGTCTCCGCCATCTGGCGCTTCATGGCTTCCTCGGCATAGCGTTGCATGCGCGAATCAATGGTGGTGTGGATTTTCAATCCATCGGTATACAAATTGATTTTCTTTTCATTCTGCTCATTGTATTGTGCCACCCACTTCAGCACTTCACTGCGCACATGCTCGCGGAAATAGGGCGCCATGCCGGAGTGGTGCGTAATTTTTGTGTACCGAATCACGATAGGAAGATCTTGCAGGGAATCAGTCTGGGCGGGAGTTAGTTTTCCATATTTCTTCATCTGCGCCAGCACTATATTTCTTCTGCGCTGCGACTGCTCCGGAAAAATTCGGGGATTGTACGAATACGTGGCCTTCAGCATGCCGATTAAAACTGCAGCTTCCTGTACCGACAACGCTTTTGTGGGCACAGAAAAAAACCGCTGAGAGGCAGCCTCCAGTCCGAAGGTATTATCCCCAAACGGAATGGTATTCAGGTAGAGTGTGAGCAACGTGTTCTTGTTGTAGATCTTTTCCAGGCGGGAGGCGATAATCATTTCCTGGAACTTGCTGATCAGCAATGAAAACAACCAATACTGTTTGCGGGGATAGAGATTTTTGGCCAGTTGTTGGGTGATGGTACTGCCGCCACCGGACGACTCCTTTTGTAACAACAGACTTTTAACCATCACCCGCC
The DNA here is from genome assembly GCA_964501015.1 of uncultured Roseivirgaceae bacterium. Classification (GTDB taxonomy): domain Bacteria; phylum Bacteroidota; class Bacteroidia; order Cytophagales; family Cyclobacteriaceae; genus UBA2336. The sequence continues at coordinate 4,699 of CAZCRJ010000191.1, forward strand.
CGATGCTGCGTACATCCAGGCCCTTGTGTTCATAGAAGCGAACATCTTCCGTAGAGAGAACTGCATCTACTACATGATTGGGGAGTTGTTCAAACGTAATGTTTGATCGTTCCTGGATAAAATACTTGCCTAACAATACATTGTCGGCACTATACACTTCGGAGGCTATTGGATTTTCTATGGTGCGCAATTCCTGTTTACCGGGCATGCGTCCAAAAATACCCGTCCAGGCAAGAAATAATATCAGCATCACCAGCGCGAATACAGAAGCAATGCCTATACCGATAATGCGAAGAATTTTTTTACCTGACATTCCGCGAAGAAAACATGTGTGCCCGGCAATTGCTAATAATGGGGATAAGAATCTGTGAACCTCCTTTATGCGCTGTGAATGTCATGATCGGGTAACCATACATGATGCAGAACAGTTCCGTCAGCATTATGATGGTGAACAAAATGCTGGTGAGAGATCGCTGTGTTATCCTTTCTTGGGGGGAAGTGGGAAGAATACACTGGTTTTTCGGGCATAGGCTTCAAACTGTGCATTGCCTCGGTACTTCCGTTCCAGCATGGGTACACCGGAAACATAGCGTACCAGGTAGGTGATGGTAATGGGCCCGATGATGGTCCACCAACTGTTTGGCAGCGATACGGCCAATAAAAATATTCCCCACCATTGCACCACTTCACCAAAATAATTCGGATGACGGGAGTAGCGCCACAATCCCGATTCAATGATTTTCCCTTTGTTGGAGGGATTTTTTTTGAATTGCTGAAGCTGGTAATCGCCAACGCTTTCGAAATAAAATCCGATGAGCCACACTACAACACCAAGTCCATCGAGCACATGAAAACCACTGAACGGTTCACGATTGATAAACAACACCGGAAGTACCGTGAGGTATAGAAAAAATCCTTGCAGAAGAAACACCTGAAGGAAACTGCGCAGGTAAAAATTCTTCCACTCCATGCGCCACTGGTGGTAGCGGAAATCTTCCGGCTTGCCCACATTGCGTTTATAAATATGCCACGCCAACCGTAAACCCCACACCGTAACGAGGGTATTTACCAGCACGGCACGTGGATGTTGATCCGACACATAAAATGCAAGCCAGGCCATCAT
>CAZCRJ010000192.1:0-5019 GCA_964501015.1 uncultured Roseivirgaceae bacterium
GCTTGCTGGTGCATTTTATCAGTAACCAGTCCGAATAGTCCATTATCGGCTCCAACCATAAAATGATCTTCAAGTTGAAGGGCAATGGAGGCGTCATCGCGGTTGGCTGTGGCATGCACCCCAACCAGGTGGGTAGTCCCTTTAGGAAAATCGCGAAAAACACTGCGCAGAAGAAAGGCTGCATGGCCGATATCACAGGGCTTTATGGAGTGGGATAAGTCTACCAAACTAATTCCTGGATTAATAGACAAAATCTTTGCCTTGATGGCTGCCACGTAGTGGTCGCTTTCTCCAGAATCCGTCAGCAGGGTAATGATGGCCATGTATTGATGCTCCCCGTGTTCTTTTGTAAGTTTACTGCGGCAAAATAAACACTTTTATACCACATTCTTCAGGAAGTCAAACCGCATAATTCTTTGATCGAAAAAGTAATCACACTCGAAAATATTTCCCTGGTTGATTTTCTGGGGATTGAAAACAAAAACATTTCTGAACTGGCCGCAGCTTTTCCCAAGAGCCGTATTGTAGCGCGGGGCAATCAGATCATTTTGAAGGGGAATACTACAGAAATTATTCAGATAGATGATATTCTGCAGGCATTGATTACGCATTATCATAAATATGGAAGAATCAGCGAGGAGAACATCGTGAATTACATCTCACGCGAGCAGGAAAGTGTGGTGGACGATAGCAGTGGTGATGAGGTAATTGTACACGGTACCAAGGGTAATCCCATTAAGGCCAAAACACCCAATCAGCAAAAGCTGGTGCAATCGGTGAAGGACAATGACCTGGTCTTCGCTCTTGGGCCGGCCGGTACCGGTAAAACGTACGTTTCAGTTGCCCTTGCGGTAAGGGCACTAAAGAACAAGCAGGTAAAAAAAATCATCATTACCCGACCCGCAGTTGAAGCGGGTGAAAACCTTGGTTTTTTACCGGGTGATTTAAAGGAAAAGATTGATCCCTATCTGCGCCCGATCTATGACGGCCTAAACGATATGGTTCCCTATGAAAAATTGCAGTATTATATGGAACGTGAGATCATCGAGATTGCCCCACTTGCCTATATGCGCGGGCGAACACTGCATAATGCTTTCATTTTATTGGATGAAGCACAGAATACCACACCCATGCAGATGAAAATGTTTCTGACCCGCATGGGCCCCGATTCGAAAATGATTGTAACAGGGGATACCACTCAGGTAGATCTACCACGAAAGCAAACGTCAGGATTGAATGAAGCAATTCGCATACTGAAAGGTGTTAAGGGAATTGGCATGATCGAGTTAAGCGAGAAAGATGTTATCCGGCACCGGTTGGTTAGGGATATTATCGATGCTTATGCAAAGGAAGACAGTTCAAACCGGAAAGACTGATCTTCCAGTTTATACTTTTTTTAGTATTTTCCCCTCATGTTTTTCTGGACACCCTTTACGTTTGTCCGCATCGTGTTATTTTTTATTGCCGGCATTCTGCTGGGAATTTATCAGCCCGACCTGGTTTCGGTGCAAAAGGCTAGTTTTCTTTTCATCGGGGCGGGGCTGGGATATTTTTTTGTCTGGTTCAGCGGATTAAGATTAAATCCTGGTTTGCTGGGATTAACCGCTCTCCTTTTGGCCGGATACCTGAATACACTTTTTCATACCGACTCGCGAAAACCGGATCATTTTCTTCATGCTGATAACGCTATTCAATACTACCGGGCAGTGATTACAAGTCATGCTGAGGAAAAGGAAAAATCATGGAAGACTGAAGCGCGCATTCTGGCAACGTCTGATGGGCAAAAGTGGAGCGAACACTCTGGTAAGGTGTTACTCTATTTTTCACGCAATGATTTTGATCAGCCATTTCACTATGGTGATGAAATCCTGATAAAGGGTGCGCCACAGCTTTTACGCGGACCGGCCAATCCGGGTGAGTTCGATTACAAGCGTTTTCTTACGTTCCGGAAAATTTATCACCAACACTTTGTACGAAAGGAGTCAGTGCTTTACGTGACGCATAATCCTCCTTCACAAATCATGGCCTATTCCATCAACACCCGACTGTGGGCCGAAAAGGTACTAAACCAAAACATACAGGGTAAGCAAGAACGTGCAGTAGCGTTTGCGTTAATACTGGGAGTAAAGGATGGACTGGATAACGATCTTGTGAATGCCTATGCCTCTTCCGGGGCAATGCATGTGTTGGCTGTATCAGGCTTGCATGTAGGAATTATCTATGCGATACTATTATTCCTGTTTAAACCGCTGCGTAAAGTTCGCTATGGCCTATGGATGTTAGCACTCCTAAGTATTGTGTGCCTGTGGTCGTATGCCTTTGTTACCGGATTATCTCCGTCTGTTCTCCGGGCTGTAACCATGTTTTCGTTTCTGGCGCTGGCCAGGCCGTTGAAGTACGGCACCAATATTTTTAACACGCTGGCGGTTTCAGCTTTTTGTTTGCTGATGTGGGAGCCCTATATGATCATGTCTGTTGGTTTTCAATTATCATTCAGTGCCGTTATCGGAATAGTATACCTGCAACCGAAGTTGTATCAATTATGGATACCCAAGCGATTGATCTGGGATAAGGTATGGCAGGTTACCTGCGTTTCGTTTGCCGCACAACTCGCAACGTTCTCTCTTGGTATTTTATATTTCCACCAGTTTCCCGTGTATTTTCTGGTATCCAACTTATTTGTGATACCGGGCGCGTTAGTCTCCCTTTGCCTGGGCATTGCGCTGCTGGTCTCCAGCATTCTTGAGCCTCTTGCCAATATCATTGGAATGGTATTGGGGGGAGTGTTAAGCCTTCTGAATTTCCTGGTTTTTTCAGTGGAGGAATTACCGTTTAGCCTGATCAGTAATATTTATATCTCCACCAGTCAAAGCTGGATGATTCTTGGCTTTGTGATTTCCGTGGTGCTGTTGTTTCATTATCGAAAATTCATGTTTGTCTACTCTGCCGCAGTGTGCGCTCTGTTTTTTTCATGGCTGCAGTGGGAACATCATCACAAGGTTGCTGCTCAGCCAAAATTTGTAGTCTACCAGGTTAACGGAAACAGTGCACTGGAATGGGTGCATCAGGGAAAAAGTTATTTTTTTACCGATTCTGTTTTAGCACAGGATCGTGAGCGCCTCCGGTTTCATATTCGTCCGAACAGGTTGATTCATGGCATTCATCATGTCCATGTTAATGATCCGTCATTTCAAATCCGAAATGATGGAGTAACATTGTTTCGCTGGCATGCCCTAACAGTAGCCCACATAACGTCAGATGATTTTTCCTTTCCTGATGGGTTGGAAGTTGACTATCTTGTGGTCAGCAACAATGCGGTGAAGTATCTGGATAAACTTTCATCTTTAAAGGTTACAATGGTTATACTGGATAGCAGTAATGCAGGATACATCGCACAGCGAGTAGTACAGGAAGGAACAGAAAGAGGAGTGCCCGTTCATTCTGTTTTGCACGATGGAGCATTCATTAAAGACATTTAAGGAATAAAGATATGGTTGACTATACTATTGAAGGTCGAATTGCAGTAATAACCCTTAACCGACCGGAGAAGCGAAATGCCTTGAGTTATGAACTTATTACAGCGTTAAAAGTGGCGTTTCGGCAAGCTGCAGAAGATGATGCTGTGAAAGCTGTTGTGCTGAAAGCCAACGGGGATACCTTTTGTGCTGGTGCTGACCTGGCTTATCTTCAACAACTTCAGAAGTTTTCCTATGAAGAAAACCTGAGCGATTCCAATCACTTGAAAGAATTGTTTCTGAACATCTACACCCATCCGAAAGTAATAATCGCACTAGTGCAGGGACATGCACTAGCAGGGGGTTGCGGGTTGGCTACTGTCTGTGATTTTGTGTTTGCCGTTCCGGAAGCAAAGTTTGGTTATACGGAAGTGAAAATTGGGTTTATCCCCGCTTTGGTTTCTGTATTTGTTGTACGAAAGATAGGCGAAGGATCAGCTCGCGAATTATTGTTGGGTGGGGAGTTGATATCGGCTGAAAGAGCATTGACTATGGGTTTAATAAATCGGGTTGTTGACGCTGAACATATTGAAAAGCAGACAACAGAATTTGTAACCAGACTTATTACTACGAATTCAGCAACCAGCATGATGTTAACCAAAAGGCTGATAGCAGAAATACCCGGTCGTTCAGTATCTGACGCGCTATCGTATGCTGCAACCTTGAATGCGGAAGCCCGCAGTACCGAAGATTGTAAGCGAGGCATTGAGGCCTTTTTGAATAAGGAAAAAATTATTTGGTAATAGGCACTGGGTTTATCGCGATGTAAACGCGACAGGATTTTATCCTGTGAACATAGCTGTCAATTCTAAACATCAGCACCGACAAATATCATTCTGGAAACTCCCCTCACCATATTAACCCGCTATTGGAAGCATGTGCATTTCAGGCCCATGCAGGAGGAGATTATTGCTTCAGTGTTAAATAAACACGACACACTTGCCTTGCTGCCGACTGGTGGGGGTAAATCGGTGTGCTTCCAAGTGCCAGGCATGATGATGGATGGCTTATGCATTGTAATCTCTCCCCTAATAGCATTAATGAAAGACCAGGTGGAAGGATTAAGGCGAATGAACATTCCGGCTGTTGCCATTCACTCCGGTATGAGCCGAACAGAGATTGATCGCCTGTTGGATAATTGCGTGAACGGGTTGATTAAATTTTTATATGTTTCTCCCGAGCGCCTGCAAACGGAACTGTTTCTGGCGCGAGTACGAAAAATGTCGGTTTCCCTGATTGCCGTGGATGAAGCTCACTGCATTTCGCAATGGGGGTATGATTTCAGACCACCCTATTTAAAAATAGCTGACTTACGAGAGATCTTACCAGATGTGCCGGTAATCGCATTAACCGCAACGGCAACGATCCAGGTAAAAGAAGATATTATTGAAAAGCTTTCGTTTGGCAAATCGCACGAAGTCTTTCAACGCACCTTTGCCCGCGATAATGTTTCTTTTGTTGTTCGTAATACCGAGAACAAAGAACGCAAGTTGCTGGAAGTGTT
>CAZCRJ010000192.1:5029-5753 GCA_964501015.1 uncultured Roseivirgaceae bacterium
TGTTACAGAAGGTGAAGGGTTCAGTGATTGTGTATGTTCGTTCCCGCAAAGGCACCGTTGAACTTGCCAACATGCTCAACAAGAGAAATATTTCGGCTACAGCATACCATGCCGGCCTTTCCTTTCAGGAGCGAACCCACCATCAGGATGAGTGGATAAAAGGACACAAACGGGTGATGGTAGCCACGAATGCATTTGGGATGGGTATTGATAAACCTGATGTTCGTATAGTCGTCCACCTTGATTTACCAGAAAACCTGGAATCCTATTACCAGGAAGCCGGAAGGGCAGGACGTGATGGGTTTCGTTCCTATGCGGTGGTGATCTATCACCATGCAGACATATCTGCACTTCAGCTAAAAGTGAAGCAGGCACATCCTGAAATTGCGTACTTGAAGCGGGTATATCAAGGCCTGGCCAATTACCTACAGTTGGCTGAAGGGAGTGCAGCGGGGGAGAGCTATGATTTTGATCTTCATGATTTCTGTGAGCGGTTTTCGTTACAGGTAACCGAAGTGTATGCAGCCCTGAAGAAACTGGAAGAAGAGGGATTGATTCAGTTTAACGAAAGTTATTACAACCCATCCAATCTTCATTTTCAGAAAGACCGGGCTTCACTGTATGAATTCCAGGTAGCCAATGCGCGCTTTGATCCGCTGATAAAAATGGTATTGCGGTTATATGGCGCCCAACTCTTCACCGATTTTATTAAAATTTCGGAATC
>CAZCRJ010000193.1:0-5692 GCA_964501015.1 uncultured Roseivirgaceae bacterium
AAAGTGGCTAAAGATCAATACATCTACGCCCCTAAGTTAGACGGAGAGGCAGGGTCAAGCGTGAGCTTCGATCAGGTTCTTCTGCTCGATAACAATGGGAAAGTAGAAATTGGCGCCCCTACTGTTGAAGGCGCGAAGGTATCCGGAACGATACTGGAGCATGTAAAAGGCAATAAGGTTATTGTCTTCAAAAAGAAACGTAGAAAAGGGTATGTCGTGAAGAACGGACATCGCCAACAGTACACGAAGGTTCAGATTGAAAGTATTGGTTAACCCATAATAAAGAACAGAAGTTATGGCACACAAAAAAGGTGAAGGTAAAGTAAAGAACGGCCGCGAATCGGAAAGCAAACGATTAGGGGTAAAAGTATTCGGAGGCCAAAAAGTGGTAGCCGGAAACATCATCGTTCGTCAGCGGGGAACGAAACACCATCCCGGTAAAAATGTAGGATTGGGTAAAGATCACACCCTGTTCGCATTGACTAACGGAATCGTGATATTTAAGAAAGGCCGGGAAAATCGGTCATTTGTATCGGTTCAACCGCCCGTTGAAGCGTAATTTAATAGACTGTAAGGTTTTCTAAAGCCCCTGTGCCATTGCGTCCAGGGGCTTTTTATTTATACAGCTTGTCTATTAATAGAAGTAAGAAGCCGTAATAATTAATAATCGGAAAGGCAGTTTTATTTATGGTGTGCGCATAGGAACTTGTTAGGGGAGGTGCATAAAAATTGATTCAAACCAAAGCGCAATTCTTACCTTATTCCTTTCCTTTTTCCGAATACTTGTTAGGATTGGTATTGTGCCATTTGTCAGGTATTATCTTCCTGAAAATCAAGTAGCTTTCCTGTATTGTTTCATATTTTCGTTTAAATTTTTTTTTACCGTCTATTTTGTCATAGCTTTAAGTTTACTTTCAATAAAACAGTTAACTAAAATTAAAACCTATGAAGAAGATTTTACTTCTATGCTTCTCGTTGGCTTTTGTTGTCTCAGTGTGGGCACAGGAGCGAACAGTCACGGGTAAAGTAACCTCAGCAGATGATGGTTCGGCTTTACCAGGTGTAAACGTTCTCATTAAGGGAACAACCACCGGAACGGTAACTGATGCAAATGGAAATTTCTCTGTATCCGTATCTCCGTCAACAGTTCTTGTTTTTTCATTTATTGGTTTGGAATCCGCAGAAGTAAATGTTGGCGACCGTACAACAGTAGATGTTACAATGAGGGCTGATGTACAGCAACTTAGTGAAGTTGTGGTGACAGCGCTCGGTATTGAACGTTCAAAAAGTTCACTCGGATATGCCACACAGCAGGTAAGCGGTGACAACATTCGTGTTGCTCGTGAAACCAACGTAAACACTGCATTGGCCGGAAAGATTGCCGGTGTTCAGATTGTTTCCGGTTCAGGTGCAAAATTCGGTGCCCCTGCCATTCGTATTCGTGGATTACGTGGTATCAACGCGGCTGATCCATTATATGTATTAGATGGTATCGTGGTGAGCGACCCTACGTCCATCAACATGGACAACATTCAGGACATTAACGTATTGAAAGGCGCCAATGCTGCTGCTCTTTATGGATCACGTGCACGTGATGGTGTTGTTGTTATGACTTCCCGCAGAGGTGGAAAAGGTGAGCAGGTGAGCATTGACTTTAACCAGACTACCTCTTTTGAGAATGTATATGTGCTTCCTGATTTTCAGGATGAATATGGAGGAGGATATTCTCAGTCTTTCCCAACGTTTACGTATAACCCCGCGGTTCATGCTCCTGCCTTAGCAGGATTAAATGGAATGCCGATGACGGAATTTTATGCTGATGAAAGCTGGGGCCCAAGAATGAACGGGCAGATGGTAGCGCAGTGGGATGCCTTTACTCCTGGTTCAACCGGTTACGGACAGGCAAGACCCTGGTCACCCAATCCGGATAATATTCGGGACTTTTTCCGTACCGGTGTTTTCAACAATACCAGTATTAACATTGGTAAGAGCAGCGATACGTATGCGTTAAATACTACGTTTACAAAATCAACACGTTCAGGTGTTATGGAAAATACCAGCCAGGATAAGTTGTTTTTCAACATCAACTTTAGTGCAAAACTATCTAAGAAGCTGGAAATACAAACGGCAGCCAACTACAGCCAGGTAAATACTTTTGGTAATTTATTTGAAGGATATAATAGTCTTGGCTCGAATTTTAACCAGTGGTGGCAGCGGCAGTTGGATATGGACATATTGAAGGCTAATTACCGATTGCCCAATGGTCAATTCTCCAGTTGGAACATCAACTCACCTACCAATTCGCGACCATTGTATTGGGATAACCCCTATACGACAATATATGGAGAAACAGCAGATCAGGACAGGGAAGTGTTCAGTACTAAATTTGGACTAGTATATGAATTAATTCCTGGCTTGAAAGCATCTTTGGTTGCTACAAGGAATGCCCTTACACAATCTGGTGCAACCCGTAGGGAAGTGGGAATGCTTTCTCCTGCCTTATTTGATACTAACAATAGAAGAAGAACCGAAGACAACATTCAGGGAATGTTGAATTATGACAAGCGCTTTGGCGATTTCTCAGTGGTAGCAATGGCCGGTATAAACTATAGAACAAATACTCAGGAAGATTTGCGTATGTATACTTCGGGTGGTCTAAGTGTGGATAATCTCTTTAACATTTCTGCATCAAAGGATCCTTATATCGCCACCAATGGTTTCTTTAAGAGCAAGGTAAATTCATACTTCGGACAGGCCTCAGTTGGGTATAAGGATTTCTTGTATTTGGATGCAACCTTCCGTAAGGATTATGACTCCCGTTTACCGAATGGTAGAAATGCCTATGTATATCCTTCTGTTTCCGGAACATTTATATTCTCTGAACTTACTGACCTTAATTGGTTGTCGTTTGGAAAGCTTAGAAGCAGTTTTGCCAAGGTAGGTAATGAATTGGATTACTATCAGACACTGTTAACCTATAGGTTAGGAGCAGTACCATACGATGGAAATCCAATCACGCCTTTTCCCGACAACCTTATTGATCCCAACCTGCGTGCCGCAACCACTAGCTCTATAGAGGTTGGTGTTGAGTTAGGTTTTATGAGCAATAGGATTAGAACAGAATTCTCCTATTATCACATGGATAATGCCAATGAATTATTAAGAGTTACTATTCCTTCCTCCTCTGGTGGTAGTGGATTTTTAACGAATTCTATTGAATCCTATACCAAGGGATGGGAATTGTCTATTGGTGGAACACCGGTTAAAAACCCGCGCGGCCTGAACTGGGATATCAACTTCAACATTTCACGCAATAAGGTATTTATTGAAGAGTTAGGCTATGGACTGACTGCTTTCCCGTTAGCCAACGGGTTCAGGGGTACGAGTACAAATGGTGGTTGGGGAACGCCTCAGGCCCTTGCGCGTGAAAACTCCGAGTGGGGTGTGATTACTGGGCGTACATTTCGTAGAGATGATAATGGAAACATTGTTGTACGTGCTGATGGAACACCGCTGTTTGACCAGAACCAGGACTTAGGTCAAATTCTTCCTGATTTTACGGGGGGTATGTTCAACCGGTTCACCTATAAGAACTTTGAAGTGGCTTTCACCATCGATTATCAGATTGGCGGTAAATTCCTGTCCTATAATAGGATGTTCGGAGCGTATGCTGGCCAGACTAAGGAAACCGTTGGTAACAACGATAAAGGAAACCCCCGCAGAGATCCAGTTGATGAAGGTGGTGGGCTTACCTTTGGTGGCGTTTTCGCTGACGGAACACCAAATAACATCTATATAGAGACAGATGAATATTGGAAATCGTTATTTGCATTACACGAAGCCTGGATGTATGATGCCACGTTTGTGAAAATGCGCGAATTCCGTATTGGGTATAATTTCCCTGCAGGGTTATTGCAGAAAACCAACTTCATTAAAGGTGCAAGCGTTGCTTTGATCGCCAACAATCCCTGGTTGATTTATGCAAAGGTGGATGGCCTCGATCCTTCTGAAATCAGTGGTGATACTATTGAAGCACGGAATAATGGATCATGGGTTGACAGCGGCAACCTGCCCGGTACAAGAAGTTTTGGTATTGATATCAGGCTTAAATTCTAATGAAAACAATGATGAAAAATATAGTAACAATATTCATTCTTACAGCTGGCCTCGTATTGGCCTCGTGTAACTGGGATGATTTCGGTGATTTAAATGTGAACCCGAATGAATCCGCAGCTCCAAAAACAAGCGCATTGTTAACCAATGCCATGTTGTCAACTGGGCCAACTATTTTAGGTACTCAGGGTGCATTGTATGCCCAGTTACTGGCGAACAAACAGTATACCTCGGCAGACAATTATCAGGATGTTAACTTTTCAACGGATACCTGGTTTAATGGTCCATTAGCGGATCTGCAGAAGATCATTGAAATGAATACAAACGATGCAACTAAGGCATCAGTATTAGTTGATGGCTCTAACGCGAACCAAATAGCCGTTGCAAAAATAATGATGTCCTACTTTTACCTGCACATGACTAACCGTTGGGGAGATCTTCCCTACTCGGAAGCCTTGAAGGGACCTGAAGGATTATTGACACCTAAGTTTGATTCGCAGGAAGCAATCTATGATGGTTCAATCCAGTCCCTGAAGGATGCTGTTGCCATGATTGATAATGGCCCCGCTGTTAAAGGAGACATACTTCTTAATGGTAACATGGAGATGTGGAAGAAGTTCGCGAATACAACCCGCATGATTGCAGCTCAGCGACTTTCTAAAGTAAATCCTACTAAAGCAGCTGCTGAATTCGCAAGTGCTGTTACAGCAGGTGTTATCGCATTGGATAATTCTGAAAATATTCGCTATCGGTATTTGAATGTACAGACCTATGAGAATCCGTTCTACAATTCATTTTTTACACTGGGTCGTGCAGACTGGACTATTCCTGATCCGTTAATGAACAGAATGCAGATCAACACCTATACAAGCCCGCACACGGGTGGAGTAGGTGTGTTGAATGTGGCCGCTGATCCAAGGTTACCGGTATATGCCAATCCAATTGAAAATACTGCCAGTACCTATATTGGAATGCCATATGGATTAACAGAAGCTGCCGCAGGTGGTGTACCGAATAGCCAGGTTTCCTTCATGGGGAATGCATTCCGTACACAGACTACACCAGCCTGGATTTATACTTCAGCACAGGTTGCTTTTGCCTTAGCGGAAGGCAGGCTGAACAACTGGATTGCAACAAGTACCGCACAAGCGTACTATGTGCAAGGCATTCAGGCTTCATTAAACCAGCATGGGGTTGGTGCAGGCTATGCTACCTATATCACAAATAGTGAAGTGGCCTATGATGTAACTAAAGCATTGCAGCAAATCATTACACAAAAGTGGATTGCCCTGTTCCCGAACGGGTATGAAGCGTGGGCAGAATGGAGAAGAACAGGTTTCCCTATCTTATTGCCCGCGGAGAATGCCTTTACCCCGAACGGTCAGATTCCTAGACGTCAGGCGTATGGCACTACAGAAGCCACGTTAAATCCTGAAAATTATCAGGAAGCACTCACGCGTCAGGGTCTAACACAAGATGACCTTACCGGAAGAGTTTGGTGGGATAAGCTATAAGCTTTCTTACTTACCCTAAGTATTGAAGGACTGTCGCAAGGCAGTCCTTCTTGGTTTAAGGAGAT
>CAZCRJ010000194.1:0-5663 GCA_964501015.1 uncultured Roseivirgaceae bacterium
CCACTGGCAAATTCAAATGTTCCGAATATTTCAAGTCCGCTAAATTTTATGAAGCGGTTGATTACAAAGGTTGTAACGTTATCGCGGAAGCCAGGGTTGAAACGACCTGAAGTGAAGTTTCCTGTTACAGTAACCGGTGCATTATCCATTACAAACTGATAGTTCGATCCAGTACGATCACCACTAAATATAGTGTTGTTCACTGAAGAACCAGTGGTATAAAAAGAACCGGTTAAACGAACCCGGAGGTCATCGTTGAGTTGTTTGTCCAAACCAAGTTTTCCATAGAAGGAAGGCTTGCGTTTTGCACCTTCAGGTGTAGTGGGGGCTGCAACGTTGCCTTGAATCTCACCATCCGTCATGGCTATCATGGCTATAATTCCGTTTTTCTTAAAGTATAACTCTGCTCCAATTTCTGTTGTGAATGCGTCCATAATGTTATTTTCAATCCATGGGTTCTGAAGGGTATGGCCACCATCGCTTCTGCGGAAGTGTGCATCACCATAGTTAATCTCCATGTGACCAACTTTTAAGGTAAGGTTTTTCCAAAGGTTATCCATAAACTCACTGTTTAAGAATTTTACTTTATCCACTTGCAGGTAACCACCTTTAACCCAGAATTCGTTGTGGTGGTGAGAGGACATATAGGAAACCAGGTTTAAGCTCACACCATCGTACAATTGTACATCAATGTTAAAGTTGGCTTGTGCCAATACAAAGCCACCACCCATTTCATATAATCCGGTAGGATTAATTCCATTGCTGTGCGACAGATTCTGATATCCTTGGGTAAACCCTGCACCAATGCGAAGTTTCAAACCATCATAGGCGATAGTATCGTCCTTGGTAGTTTCAAATACATTAATACCGCGCTGATCATACGGACGGAAAAACTGAATATCTGCCCGTTGTGCCATCACAGTACTGCTAAAAACCATTAGCATCAGAATGCCCAACAGTTTTATTCTTGTTACGTTTGTTTTCATAGTATTTAAATTAATTGGTTTGTTGTTATGTTTAAGTTTAATGTGTTCTGAATTAATTGCCGAGGGTGAAGATGACGTCATACTTAACTTCCACCTCTTCCCCTACTTTAATGGTACCCATCATAGCTGTTGGAGGTACCATATTAAAATCTTTCATGCTGAATTTGTGTGTGCCTGTTATCTGCACATCGCCATTCGACAGCACTTTTCCTTTGGCTGTCATCGTTATGGGTTTAGTGGTTCCAGCCATGGTTAAGGAACCGGTTGCAGCTACCGTATAGTCCGGACCGCTGCCGGTGATTTTGGCACTGGTGAGTTTATAGGTAATGTTCGGGTTTTTATCAGAGTCGAAGGCTTCATAAGTCTTATTATCCATGGTCTTTCCTTTCGTACTCTTGATACTGGTTACCACAATTTTCACCGTAACATCTTTGATACCTGTGAGCTTATTATTCTCCAGGGTAAAACTACCTTTCGATTCTACCTGGGTTACTTCTGATTCCCACTCATGCAGGGTAGAACTTCCTACCACTGACATTTTATTTTGCTTGCCTTTGTAAGCAGTCTGTGCCTGAATTAGATAGGGTAAAAACAGGATTCCTGCGACCAGTAGTATGAGTATTGACTTCTTTGCGTTCATGATTGTTCTATTGTTTACGGGCATAAAAGTATGTGGTGGAAACTCTACAATTCATGACGGTTGTCAGGTTTTGATTTGATTTAAATCAATCCGGTAAAAACAGTCATTCATCAAGAATAACGTACTAAATGATATAAACCTGTAATGCATATTGTTGCTAACGGTTGCACCCTAATGACGGAGATCATTGACTAACATTGACAATAAAAATAATCTTACTGGTGCAATTACAAGAACCTACATTCTATGATTAAATGTATACCCCTCTTCTTATCACTTCTTGTTTCCTGTACTCCTGAAGGTAATGATGAATCCAAAGTGCCACTTGTCCGGTTACTGGAAGGCAATGAACGCTATGCCAGCAGTCATCCTGTTCATCCTCATCAGTCGATTAAACGATTAAAAGAACTGTCGGCTGAACAAAATCCATTTGCCGTAGTAGTAAGTTGTTCTGATTCAAGGCTTCCCCCTGAAATTATTTTTGATCAGGGCCTTGGTGATTTATTTGTAATCCGCACTGCCGGCAATGTTCTGGGCGATTATGAACTTGCCAGTATTGAATATGCTATACGCCAGACTAAATGTGAATTGGTTATGATACTCGGTCATGATGGATGCGGAGCATTGAAAGGAGTTCTGGAGCTATCGGAGGATAGTATTCCTGAACAGCTAAACGGCTTGCTGAACTATTTCCGGAAACAACCCAACTTCTCTTCAATTAAAGACACCCACATTGATCCATACTATTCATTGATCATCAATAATATACTATACGGAGTTGATCTTTTAAAAAAGGATTTACATGATTCCAGCGCTAAACCAGCCAACAAGGAAGTACAAATTGTTGGCGGAATTTATCACCTCGCAAGCGGAAAAGTACAGATAATCTCAGATGAACTAGACTAACGATTACATACTGAAAGCAGAAAAGGCCTTCTTCCGCAAATCAATGCATCCCGACTAATGCAATCAATATCACAGAGACCGTTTACCAGACATTAAAAAAAGAGCACCAGTAATATCCGATGCTCTTTATCCTAAAAATTTTAAACGAGTGCTTTATTTTTGCTTACGCTTAAACATCATGTCAGCAAGATTCTCCTCTTTGGCATCCAACAATCTTGTGATATTAAAGCCAATCAGGAAGGCATCAAAACCATCTTTATAATTATTCTGATTATAGAATGCATTATACTGCGGTACAATCCATTGATAGTTTCCAATAAATACCTGGAAAGCATGTAAAGGCGTAGCCAACTCTACCCCTATGCTGATGTTTGGACTAGGGTTATTCGTTGGATTCTGAGTAAGGGGCTGATCATAATCAGCAATGAAGGCAAAGGCATCTGAGATTTTATACCGACCTAGAAGGCCAAAAGTTAAATTGTCATTTTTCATTTTTCCCTGGATGTTACCTTCTGTATCCACGTAGCCCTCCACCGCATTCATATGTGACAGACTTATAGAAGCCTGTACAGAAAAATCACGGTTTACTTTTTTTGATACCATAAGTTGGTGAAAGAAGCTTAACCGATCTGTTTCATTTATGAAATTGTATTGATCCTTTGTTCGGCCATCGATACCGATATTCCCAAAGTATGTAACACTTACAGGAAATGGGTTTTTACCATGTTCTTTCAGGAGTGCATATTTCAGACCTAAATCCCATAACAAATTGAATTTCGTGAACCCGAAACTTACCATCATGTTATTGATGGGGGTGTACCCAAATCCCAATCGGATATTGGATGGGGCATACATTCCGAATAAATCTTCGTAGCCGTTACCCATTACACCAAACCGGTGTTGAATATCAAACTCGAATGTTTTTTTCAAAGGAACATGTGTTGTTTGATTATCGATTATCCAGATACTTTCAAAGGTGTTGCCTACACGCTGCAACGGGCGGCTGTGAATGGCAATAGTTTGCACTTCATCTTCATCTTCTGCCTGTGCTACTGCCACGCAGGCCGAAAGAGCAAATATGGCTGTCAGAATTCCTGCACCAAGATAGTTTAACAAAAAAGTATATGTTTTCATTGTTCAGGAATTTAGTTATTTAAGGCACCTTGTTGTATCCACGCCAGTACAGTTGCGTTGTACGTGGCGTTGGGTCCGCTTAAAGGCATGGGTAAACCTTTATTTCCGCGCATCCACTGGTATAGTTCACTACCCTCAGGGTCACCAGTATTAATATAGTCCCCATTAATAAGCGCACTATAGGCATTACCTGCCGTAAGATCAGGAGCCTTTCCTCCTGTATTATGGCAACCCGACATATTACAATCCTTATTAAAAATTAGAATGATGTCGCTGCTGAAAGACACATCGCCTTCAACCACCGGGTCAACTGGAATCACCTGATCATAATAGCATGATGACAACACCATGCCAATAATCAAAATCGGGATTCTATAGAGAATTTGTTGTACCATTTTCATAGCAAATTGGTTTAAGTGAAAGGTATAGCACCTTCTCTATTTTTTGAATTTCAATACCAGGCCTGCTTTAATCGCATGAGCAACTGCTGCATTATCAAATACCCCAATGCCAAAATACTGATCGGATAAGTCGGCAAAATTAACATCCACCTTTTCAGTATCACCAGTATTTAACTTACGCGACATTTCCATAATCCAACCGGATCCGGTATAGGTAAACTTACCAGTGATATCGCCATTGTTTCCGGTTTTTTTACCAATGTGCACACTTGGAATTCCCTTTGCTCCTGAACGGATTCCATCTCGCTGAAATTGGGTATCGGTATTTGGATCAATGGTACCACCAGCATAGGTTAAGACACCATTCTCATCAACAGCTGTTATTTCCTTGGCAGTACCATTATCAATCTCTTCCTGGGTAATCCAGTAGTAGTAGGTTCTGTTTGGTATAACATACTTAGGTACGTTTACAGATGTTTCGGTACCGGTTATGGTTAAGGATTTTCTGTTTGTGAAATCACCTCCTCCAGTTTTAGGGTCGGTCTTTCTTCCATTTGGAGTTGTATTATCCTGAAACTGATCATCTACAGTACCATAAAATCCTTCACGGACTGATTTCCAATGCCACATATCAATACGTTCGTTGGTTCCGTTTGTATAATGCCTGGCAAAACCTTGATCAGCCGGTAAACCCGTGTGACAACTGGCATAACAGGTTGTTGAATTCCAGTTTGCTACAGAGTTATCAACATTCCATAAAATGGCAACTTTGTCCTCATAAAAACCATCCCGTGTCATAACACCAGCACTGTTAAATGTAGGATAGCGACTTTCCTGTGCCCAACGCTTGGTGGTTGGATTAAAATACCAGGTCTCCCTATCAAACGATTCAGTATTATCATCCCATTCTATAAGGAAATAAATGTTTTCATTGTCGTATAGTGATTTCATGGAGAACTTGTAGGCCTTTCCCCAATACCCGTAAAATGTTTCCTTTATCTGTTCATTGCCTACCTTGGGCACTACCGCATTCGATACTAGCGGAACTGCATTGTCCCATAACGTTTCAATTACACCATCAATAGAAGGTGGTGTTGTAGTTTTTATTGAAACTAATTCAGTTTGGCTGAAGGCTGGCCCTCCAGGCACAAATTCATCCAATACCTGATCTTCATTTGTACAACCCGTGAGGTCAAACATCATTCGCCCTGCCACTAAAACAGAAAGCAGGAAGATTATTCGTCTAGTTTTTTTCATATTGGTTTTGTTTAGGATTTTTATTGAGAATTGTTGTGTGTAATTAAGAGTTTATTTAAAGATTATAGCCTGATGATAATCACAGTTGCCACTGACTTTCATCAGAAAGAACCCTTTGCCTCATTCTTTAAACTTGGAATGTGAATCGGAAAACAATTTCGGTGGTATTATTCAACTCTTCTCACTATATTCATTTCCCTTTCCTGAAACCTGATTGTCAACCCTAAACACCCATCTTATGAAAGTATATGATGAAAAACACCTGAAAAACATTGTTTTGCTGGGAGCCCCGAAAAGCGGCAAGACCCTGCTTGCCGAAGACATGATTTTTGAAGCGGG
>CAZCRJ010000195.1:0-5405 GCA_964501015.1 uncultured Roseivirgaceae bacterium
TGCAATCAGCGGCATGTTGATGAATTCCGGCAGCAGTACATAGTCTGCACTGTAATCGCTTACGGCATCCACGAAAAACTCTACATAATCAAAAAAGGAATCCAGGTCGCTGACATTACGCATCTGCCATTGCACCACCCCAATTCGGGCATGTGTTTTTTTACTGCCGATTATCTTAGGCTTGGGCACATAATAAATATTATTCCACTCAATAAGTGTGGCGTATGCATGCGATTCCTTATCCTGCGGAAGGTAGTCTGTTAATATTTTTTTTACGTGAAAATCATTGCTTAACTGAAACGTAAGTACCGGATCATGGATGGCTTTATTTCGTACCTTCTGGATATACTCACGGGGCTTAAGCTTAGTGCTGTACTTATGGTAATTGGGCATGCGCCCACCGGCAATTATTGCCCTGAGGTTCAGCTTATCACAAATCTCCTTGCGGGCATCGTATAATCTCCTTCCCAACCGAATTGACCGGTAATCAGGATGAACAGCAATCTCGATTCCATACAAAACATCACCCTCTGGTGTGTGGGTTGAAAATGTATAATTATCCGTTATGGAAAGATAATCATGATCATCACCAAACGATGAATAGTCAACAATAATGGTTAGCGCAAAAGCAACTATTTTTCCATCATCGTCAATGCCAAGCTGGCCTTCAGGAAAAATGTCAATCAGTTTTTGTATTTGTTCCTGTTTCCATCCGCCACTCATCGTGGTGTAGGCATTGCGCATGATATTCACAATGTCATCGTAATCGGTATAGCGGAGATTCCGTAAAGTAAGAACAGGTTTTTTCTTTGACATCAGGTTTTGGTTACCATTCTAAAACATAAGCAAATATCAGGGGTGCTACAATGGTAGCATCTGACTCAACAATAAATTTCGGTGTGTCAATGCTAAGTTTACCCCAGGTTATTTTTTCATTGGGCACAGCCCCGGAATAGGAACCATACGAAGTAGTGGAGTCGCTGATCTGGCAGAAATAACTCCAGAACGGAACACCATCACGCTCCAGATCCTGGTGCAGCATGGGCACAACACAAATGGGGAAGTCACCGGCAATACCACCGCCAATCTGGAAAAATCCGATTCCATCTTTTCCGGCATTATCCGTGTACCAGTCGGCCAGCCACACCATATATTCTATACCACTCTTCATGGTGGACGCTTTCAGCTCCCCTGTCAGCACATAGGAAGCAAAGATGTTTCCCATGGTAGAGTCTTCCCATCCGGGAACAACCATTGGCATATTTTTTTCGGCTGCGGCAATCATCCACGAGTTTTTAGGATCGATCTCATAGTATTGTTTCAGGTCGCCACTGTTGATCATCCGGAACATAAATTCATGAGGAAAGAGGCGTTCGCCATTATCCTCAGCATCTTTCCACACTTTAAATAAATGTGCCTGCAGCCTGCGGAAAGCCTCTTCCTCTGGAATACACGTATCGGTAACCCGGTTCAGGTGTTTTTCCAGCAAGCCCCACTCCTGTTCGGGCGTTAGGTCACGGTAATTAGGAATGCGCCTGTAATGCGAGTGCGCCACCAGGTTCATGATGTCTTCTTCCAGGTTGGCACCGGTACAGGAAATAATGTGCACTTTATCCTGACGGATCATTTCCGCAAAACTGATCCCCAACTCACCCGTACTCATGGCACCAGCAAGGGTAACCATCATTTTTTTTCCTTCCGTCAAATGTTTTTTATAGCCTTTGGCAGCATCGACAAGTGCTGCCGCGTTAAAATGCAGGTAATGTTTTTCAATAAACGAGGAAATGGGCCCGTGTTGACTCATGATAGCTAATGTTAATGGTTAAGAGGGGCAAAATTACAGAAATAAGAGGAATTAGGGCACAAAGAATCCTATTGTTGGACTTTATTTAGCGAAGACCGGCCCCTTCCAGTTTTTCATCGCGTAAAATAAATGCTTTCCCTTTCGGGAAATCGGTGGTGTGGAATTCGGCTGCATCACCCACTGCATAGGTAGAATATTTGGAGGATGTTACCTCAAACTTATGTTCGCCCAACATGAGCCAATGATGGGTGGTTCTGGATTTATGGGAACCAGTTGTGGTCGTGAACCTGTCGGTAATAATTCCACGGATAACGTGTTTCTTCCCTTCCTGCAATGCCCGTTCAAGATCTTTGTACATATACCTTCGAATAGGATAAATAAGTACCAGCAAAATAATGCCAATAATCATCCCGATTCCTTCCATAAAAACCAAGAAAACCAGTCCGAGTATACCAAGAACGATAAGGGCTGCCCAGGTGGTATGCTGAACATATTTTTGCAGGATCAGTTCATCTTCCGGGGTAAGCGTATCCTCGCGGTTAACGTGTAATTCCTGGCCACGCGACCGCAGTTCACTGATTTTTTGTTTGACTTCCTTATCCTTGTCCTTCCCTTTTCTGTTATGCGACCGAATTAGTAAAAAAACCACAACTGCCAGAATCAGTACAGCAACAAGTCTGATTACAGGTTCAAAATTGGTGGCTTCATCAGCTTGTGCATGAACAGTAAAAGGAATCACCCCTAAAAGAAGGATACCAAATGCGCAGATAAAACGGTAAACGATTGTTGTCATATCAGGTGGTTGCCTGAAAATACTAAAATCCTCTGAATCACCAATTGAGATAAGATGCGGGATCGATGCAACTGACTATTCTACAGTAACCGGTCGGCTGATAATAACCTGTGCGGTAGCCTCCATAATTTCGAAGGCACTTTCGGCCATCCGATTTTCGGTATCCAGAGTGGGGTTTACTTCCACAATTTCCCAGGCCACCAATTCAGGACTTTTGGCTAACTCTACATTTAGCGCTTTCGCTTCGTCAACGGTTAAGCCGTTTGGTACAGGTGTTCCGGTACCGGCTGATATTCTGCTGTCCATGCTGTCTACATCAAAGGACACATAAATCTGATCACAATGTTCAAGCATCTTTAATGCCTTTTGCGCAACCACCGCACCCCCAAACTTTTTCACTTCTTCTGTCTCAATAAAATTGATGTTGTATTTATTGATCAGGTAGTTTTCCGGTTTCTCCAGGTCGCGCACGGCAATAAACACAACATCTTCCGGATGTATTTTTGCGCCAGGCATGCCTACATTCTTCAGTTGTTCCCAATACTCCAGTGTTTCGCCCCGGGGATCGTTGATCTTACATTCCAGGTTATCAAAACCACAGGACATGGCCAGCGGCATTCCGTGCATATTTCCCGAAGGGGTTGTAAAGGGTGTATGCAAATCTGCATGGGCATCGATCCAGATTACGCCCAGTCGGGCACCCGGATTCGACTTTCTTATGCCGGCAATGGTACCATAGGCTGTGCTGTGATCTCCGGCAATGATTATGGGGAAGTAATCATCCCAGATGGTTTCATATACTTCCAGACACACACGCTCTTCCATAATCATTACGCCATCAATAAACTTGGCGTACGTATGCTTGGCACCATCAAACAATAATTCGTTTACGTGCTCCACTTCCACCGATTCATGTTGCCTGAAAAAATCCGACTTCAGGTCCAGGCTGGCAATTTTCAATGCTTCCACACCAAGACTGGCACCACGGGTACCGGCTCCTATTTCTGACTTAACTTCGATGATCTTAATTGCTTTCACGGGAATAGAAAATTTAACACTACACAATACATACTCCACCACGCACAAGGGGTGTGTTAACTGGTGGCTGCCGTCAGCAATCGGGCAAGGCACGCAACCCGGTGTAAATCAGGCCGAATAAAGCGTTGGAATGTGGATTAATCATACCGTTTTTAGCATTGCAAAGATGGCAAATTTATGGCAATATTGCACTCCTTTTTCAGTTCGTTGATGGTTGCTGGTTATTCCTTGGTCGCTGCTCTTTAAAACGCCCTGGTATACCCAATTATCTCAACGCACAACCCATAACAACCAGCAAGAATGAAGAGTTACCGCGAATTGATTGAGCAAACCTTTGAATTTCCCCAAAAGGAGTTTAAGGTACGCGAACATGAATTGTTGTTCAATGATGTGCCTTTAATGGACATCATTAAAGAATACGGTACGCCCCTCAAACTTACCTACCTGCCGCGGATCAGTGAAAACATCCGGTATGCCCAGGCAACTTTTCGGAATGCCATGGAGCGTTTTAAATACAAGGGCAACTACACCTATTGCTATTGCACCAAGTCTTCGCACTTCTCTTTTGTGATGGAGGAAGCGCTTAAAAACGATATTCATATTGAAACTTCGTCTTCATTTGATATCCCGATTGTTCGAAGCTTGTATGAACGGGGTAAGATTTCAAAGGATACCTACATCCTCTGCAACGGGTTTAAAATGCCCTTGTACCGCCAGTATATCACTGAGCTGATCAATGACGATTTTCACAATTGTATTCCGATAATCGATAACCTGAACGAAATCGAGTATTATGAACAACATGCCGATAAGCCCTACCGGGTGGGTATACGGGTAGCTGCTGATGAAGAACCAAAATTTGAGTTTTATACTTCCCGTCTCGGCATACGGTATAATGACATCAACTCACTTTATCACGAAAAAATAGAGAAGAGTAGCAAAGCAACATTGAAGATGCTCCACTTTTTTATCAACACCGGTATAAAGGATACTGCCTATTATTGGAGTGAACTCAGCAGGTTTATTTTTAAATATTGTGAACTGCGCAAAATATGTGAAACACTGGACTCCATCGATATTGGAGGTGGATTTCCCATCAAGCAATCCCTAACCTTTCATTACGATTACAAGTACATGATTGAGCAGATTGTGGAGAACGTAAAGTGGATCTGCGAAAAGAATAATGTTCCTGTACCCCACATCTTTACCGAGTTTGGAAGTTACACGGTAGGCGAAAGCGGTGCCGTACTATACAAAGTGGTGGATCAGAAATTACAAAACGATAAAGAGCTCTGGTACATGATTGACGGCTCGTTTATTACACACCTACCCGATGCCTGGGGACTAAACCAGAAATACATTTTGTTGGCGGTGAACAAATGGGATGATCCGTTTCACAAGGTAAACATGGGTGGCCTTACCTGCGATAGTCATGATTACTATAATTCCGAAGCCCATACAGGAGAAGTGTTCCTTCCCATGATTAATGACGAAGAGCCATTGTACATTGGTTTCTTTCATACCGGTGCTTACCAAGAGTCACTGGGCGGATATGGCGGCATTCAACATTGCCTTATTCCGGCACCCAAACATGTGTTGATTGACCGGAATGAAGATGGAGAAATTACTACCCGGCTTTTTGCTCCCGAGCAAACCCAGGACAGCATGCTAAAGCTTTTGGGATTCCAGAAATAGCCCAGCAGAGTAATTCTAGTAAATAAAAAAGCCGGCTTTTCGAAGCCGGCCTTTTTTTAATTCCAGTTATGTGAT
>CAZCRJ010000195.1:5415-5645 GCA_964501015.1 uncultured Roseivirgaceae bacterium
AAAGAATCTATTATTGGGACCAGTCTGTAGGTAACCATCGTATGTCTGGTTTACATATTCGCCTTTCAGCAGGATGTTGCGGGTAATAAACCAGCCACCACCAACTGCTACGCGGGTAATTCCAATATCATATTGTGTACCGGCATTAGCGGCAGTAACACCATCAGCAATGGTTGCATCAACTTTGTTGTAGCGTCCACCAAAGTAGAACTTCTCATTTTTACCGAAGC
>CAZCRJ010000196.1:0-5644 GCA_964501015.1 uncultured Roseivirgaceae bacterium
GGTGGTCTGGTACACCGGGCAGTTTTATGCTTTATCCTTCATTCAGAAAACCTGTAACATTGAATTCGTTCAATCCTATCACATCATTGCCATTGCATTACTGATTGGTACACCACTCTTCATTTATTTCGGGTGGTGGTCGGATAAGGTGGGTCGTAAAATGATTATGATGGCAGGCATGCTTTTAGCCGTACTGCTATACAGACCAATTTACGGAAAAATGTATGCGCTATCCGAACTTACGGATAAGAAGGAACTTACCGAAAAACGATTGGAAACATCCTCCATTATGCCATCGGACGATGGAAAAGAATCCAACAGACAGGTATCAATATCCCATTTTTATGATGATGGCTATCAACTGGTTGAAACGTTTAAGGAAGGTGTGGATGGAAAGCAAGTGGAACGTAAACGACAAATACTCCTTAACACTAAGGCAAAGTATCTGATGATTTTACTGGTTACCCTTCAGGTTGTTTTTGTTACCATGGTGTATGGTCCGATTGCCGCCTTCCTTGTGGAGATATTTCCCACACGAATCCGGTATACGTCCATGTCATTACCCTATCATATTGGTAATGGTGTTTTTGGAGGTCTTACCCCATTTATTGCAACTAGTCTTTACGAGTTAAGCAAATCGGAATCAAATCCGGATGGAGATCCGTTTGCCGGGCTCTTGTATCCGATGGGAGTGGCCAGTATTACATTTATAGTCGGTATGATCTTCTTGCCCAATAAACTAAAGGGTGAGGTACTTGAGGATTGAATATAATTTACCTCTACTCCGCACCACAAATCGATTCCTTGATCGCCTTTTCTACCACCATTCCATAAGTAATGGCTTGATTTATATCAAGGCAAGCCTCCTTTTTTCGTCCCGTTTTGTAGTATGCAAGGGCCCGATTGTAATAGGCTGCAGAATAGTCAGGTTGGTACATGAGGGCAATGGAATAATCTTCAATGGCGTGTGAATAGGAATGTCTTGCTGCTGATACATTTCCCCGGTTTAACCAGGCTTTTTCATAATCAGGCTTTAACTCTATAGCTGTGGTGAAATCGGAATACGCTTCTTTCCAGTGCTTTAGTTTTTCGTTTACCATTCCGCGATTTAACCAGGTATCCGGATCACTGGAATCCAGAGCCAATGCCCGGCTATAATCCGATAAGGCCCCTGCATAATCGCGTTGTAACATCCTGTAATATCCCCGCTCAAGGTAGGGTTCGAGCAATACGGAATCGGATTCAATAATTGTGCTTAGTTCCTGTATGGCCAGACCATAAGCGCCTTGTCTGGCGGCTGTCATGGCCAGATTGTGCCTGGCCATAGAATGATCAGGTTCGATTGACAAGGCAGACTTAAGATCGTCAACAGCATCTTTTTGGTTACATTCCTGTTTGGCCAGCGCACGGTTTACATAATAATCGGCCTCGTCTGGTTGAAGTTGGATAGCTGAATCCAGATAGACAATGGCTATTAAGCAATTGTTTAATTCAAGTTCAATAAGCCCCAGATAATTAAGCAATTGAGGTTTAATAGATCCCTGTGCTGTTAATATCTTATCCGTTCCTGGGCTATGCGCAGAGCGCCTGTAATAGATACTGTTCGTTTCACCTGGAGTCAAGGTAAGTAATTTGGTGAAGTCTTCTCTGGCAAATACATAGTACCCCAGTTGGTACCGTAGAATAGCCCTGCTAAACAATACTTCATAGTTATCGGGTACCAGTTCCAGACTTAGGGTAAAGTCCATTAGGGCACCTCTGGAATCATTAGTAAGCTCTTTAAGTCGCGCCCGTGAAGCATAGGCTTTAGCATATCCTGGAGATTCGGCAATTGCCCGGTTAAAATTAACAAACGCTTCCTGGAGGTTGCCTTTGCGCATGGCCTCCAATCCCGATTCATGCGATTTTTCTGCATTGGGTTTTGACTCCTGTGACCATCCCAGCAGGAAGCCGATGCTAAAAAGTAAGGCGATTAGTGAGCGCATAATTTACCTATCTAAAGGGTCTTTACTTCAAGTAACAAAAATAGGCGATGAAAATTCAAACCCTTTGCTGGAGTTTGTTGTTGTACTGCCATGGAAAAAACGAAAAAATCAACCCGAAAAGCTACAGTTACCATCACGCCTGAAAAATTGATGGAAGCTTATCAGGAACATATGCTGATGCAGGGTGCCGCACCGGCCACCATCTATAAATTCTGTCATGACCTTGGGATAAAGGAAGAAGAATTTTACAAAATAGCCGGATCATTCGAAGCTCTTGAGAAATTGATTTGGGAAGGGTATATGAATCGCACCATTTCCAGCCTTGAAGCGGATAGTGCCTTTGATGACTTTTCCTCCCGGGAAAAAATGCTCGCTCTTTATTTCACGCTACTGGAGATATTGAAATCGAACCGAAGTTTTGCCGTAGTACTGTTAAACCGTCATGGCAAGCTTGAAATAGTACCTTCTTTTCTGAAAACGTTCAAAAAGAATTTTGAAGAGTTTATTGGAAAAATCCTGACCGATGGAAAATCAACTGGCGAGGTGGCCCTTCGTCCATATTTAGATAAACGCTACCCTCAATTGTTCTGGGTACACCTTAGTTTGCTTTTGTTATTCTGGAAAGACGATGACAGTGCATCCTTTGAAAAAACCGATGCCTTCATAGAAAAATCGGTAAACCTTGCTTTCGACCTGATCGGGAAGGGGGCACTGGACTCAGCCATTGATTTTGGTAAATTTCTATATCAAAGTAAACTAAACTAAACTAACAGCTGGGACTGACACGTGAAAGAATTCGATAAAATACCCGTTACCAAAGTGCAACGGGCAACAAAGTTTATTACCACGGGTGCAAAAATTGGAGGAAACTACCTCAAGCATTACAGCAAAAAGTTAGTGGATCCATCAAAAACTCGTGCTGAATTACATGAAGATAATGCTAAGGATATTTATAATTCCCTCAGCGAATTAAAAGGTAGTGCACTAAAGGTAGCACAGATGCTGAGCATGGATAAGAATTTATTGCCCAAGGCGTATCAGAATAAATTCGCCATGGCGCAATATAGTGCACCTCCATTATCATACCCGCTGGTAGTAAAAACCTTTAAACAGCATTTTGGTAAAGGACCCGAACAACTTTTTGAAACTTTTACACATAAAGCGGTTAATGCGGCATCAATGGGTCAGGTACACCAGGCTACACTGAATAGAAAAAAGTATGCAGTAAAAATTCAATACCCCGGAATAGGGGATAGCGTGAAATCTGACCTTGCTATGGTGAAGCCAATCGCACTAAGCATGTTCAACCTTAATCCTGCTGAGTACAATGAATTCATCCAGGAAGTAGAAATGCGCATGATGGAGGAAACCGACTATACGTTGGAATTAAAACGTTCCATGGATTTATCGCTAAAGAGCCGGCATATTGAAAACCTGGTCTTTCCATCGTACTATCCGGAGTTCTCGTCTGGCAAAATCCTTACTATGGATTGGATCGAAGGAAAGCCTCTTGGCGAGCTACTTGGGAGATCAATTCCTGCAGAAGCTGGACAAAAACTCGGTCAAGCCATGTGGGATTTTTATCATTTCCAAATGCATGAAATCCGTAGTGTTCATGCCGATCCGCATCCGGGAAATTTCATTATTACAGAGGACTATCAATTGGGGATAATCGATTTCGGTTGTGTAAAAGTTATTCCAGATTATTTCTACGACATCTATTTCAAGTTGCTCGATCGAAATCTGTTAAATGACACTACTGAAATGGAAAAAGTATTTTATGCTTTAAACTTCATCTATCCGGATGATTCAGCAAATGACAAAGCATTTTTTATTGATCTGTTTAGTCAATTGGTGGAGTTGCTTAGCCGTCCGTTTGAAAATAAATCATTCGACTTTTCTGATACCAGATATTTTGAAACCATGTTCAACTTTGGAGAGAAGTTATCGAACTTGAAAGAGCTAAGAGAATCAAAGAAGGCAAGGGGTGTTAAAGATGCGTTGTATATTAATCGTACGTACTTCGGATTATACAATCTCTTGCACGACTTAAAGACCAACGTAACCATTCGTTAGCCTTTCGTAGAAACGAATTAGCGATTCTGGTTGTTTAAAAAGAAAGACACCCTTACCCTGAAAAGGGTTTCCAGTCGGGGCTGTCCGGCAATAAATTTGGTGATTTGCAAGGACGCGGCCGCATGATCACCTATCATTCTACCGATATCCATGCGGAGAAAAAGAAAATAGGTGCTTTCATTAAACGAGTATATATATTCCGGACTGAGCGTGAGCCAACCATCCAGGGCATCAACACTAAGTGTTGAAGGAATACTAAACATAATCACTTTCAGTTTATCTTCCGAATCCGGGTCTACAAGGTCGGGCACACCATCTCCACCTCCGAGGCTGTTCAGGTTGGCAGTCGAGAACTGAAAATTGACTTGTGGATAAAAGTGAAGCGCCATATCGGGCCGGTAGGTAAACATCATACCCGGTTTGTATACCCAATCACCAACTCCCCGCCCCAATTGCTCATTACCCGTGGGAGCGGTTACCTCCATAAAAACAGCGATTTTTTGTAACCCTAAGGCATCCTTGGATTGGTACGGAACTCCGGTATAATAAAATTTGAAATCCCCAATTCCTGTAGTGTTTTCAAATCCGGCAAAATCACTATTGAAAATAGAATGAACCACTGGAATTGAGATTCCGAACAGATGTCGTTGATTGGGAATACCGTAATAAAATCCTGGACGGAAGGAGAAGAATTTATTTTGCGCAACAAAATAATAGGAATCAAAATCTACATTAATCCGGCTCTCCATATTAAGCGGATCGAACGGTTTTAAACGGTCCACATTGGATTGAGCAAAAACAGTTTGGGCAAAACCCAGGTAAAGAACATTAAGCCACAACCGTAAAGTTATCGGATACCTCATCGGACCAAAGATAGCAGTCTTTATGAATAGAAGATCATCGGGTTAACAACCGAATTGATTTTTTAGCACGCGAAATAAACCCCGCGGAGCCATAGGGAAGTTGGTCCTCCAGTACGAGAAGCAACTCGGATTTTAATTCCGGAAGTGTGCTGCAAAGATTGGTTAGAACAGTCATTGCGAATACACGAACAGATAGTTGTTCCTTAGGATCCCGAAGATACTGGAAGCACAGGTCAACTACTCTTCCCTGAAATTTAACAGGGACAGTAATAAATTGCAGTAACCGCATAGTATTCCGATTGGCGGCTGCATGAATGTCCTTTCTGTCCAGATTATGTAACAGTTTGGAAAGGTGAGGTAATGCAAGATGCGGATGAACTTCAGTACATTTGCTCAACACCCATATAGCATGCTGAGAAAGTAATCCATTATTGTCTAAATAATGACTGACAACCTCAGCATACAAGACCGGATCATTCCCAATAAAATTTTGGATATTCTGGGCGTTTTTCCGGGAATGGTCGTATAGCAATGCCTTCTTCAGATTCATAGAACATGCCGTTTTGGTAAGGTTTCATTTTTGCGAACGGAGTAAAATGATCAAGGTCATGGCACACATTGATATGCATCATAGGTATTGATTCGTAAATGTGTGTTATTCGGAAACTAACTATAAGGCGATGAAAAATACAGGTATCTGGATCGATTCACGTGAAGCTA